>JAOZMU010000633.1 GCA_029934165.1 Bacteroidales bacterium | reverse complement strand
TTTTGTCCAAAGTCTAATATAAATTACTGAAAAACAACAATTCTATTATACCAGATTTAAATTTTGTTGATTTTGAAAGTCTTGATTATCAAGTTATTTAAAAATCGACAAATAATTTCCAACAAAAAACGACTTAGTCAGAATATACAGACAATGATTAAAATTGTATTATGTTTATATTCATTTTACTAAGTAAAAATGAATTTAATAAAGTAAGCCATTAAAATTCCTAACTAAAACTAAATCAGGCGTAAGCAAAATTATTAATTTTCCATTACTAAACTGTTTTATAAATTAAGAATGCACCAGTAAAAAGCCTCTAATTTTAAAAAACTACAATGAAAAAGAAATTAAATTTTTTATGTATTCTGGCAGTTCTTTTTGGCTTTAATATTTCTAATGCTCAGGAATTTAAGATAAAAAATAACTTAGATTTATTGACTAAAGAGTTAACGGAAAAAATTTCGCCAGATAGTATTGCAAAACATATTTTGAATCTCCAGAATTTTGGTAGTCGTTATGCTTATGCCGATAATAGAAAAGCTGTGGCTCAATGGATTAAAAATGAATTTGAACGTCTAAATTACAACTGCATTTTAGATTCGTTTGAAGCCGAAAATTACAACGACAAAAAGTTTATGCAATACAATGTTATTGCATTTATGCCAGGTATTGGACGAACAGAAGAAGTCTATCTCATTGGAGCTCACCACGATTGCATCACATATAACGACCCCAAAAACAAAGCACCTGGAGCCGACGACAATGCTAGTGGAGTTGCAGCTGCGATTGAAATTGCGCGCGTTTTTTCGGAAGCTAATTTTCAGTCGCAGGCAACAATTTGTTTCACCACTTTTGCCGCCGAAGAAATTGGATTGTACGGAGCTAACGATTTTGCAAAAAACGTTAAATTAGATGTTAAAATGATGATTAACAATGACATGATTGCTCATGATGTTGAGCCTCCATATACCGTAAATCTGTGTGAATACGAAGGTGCAGGAAATCTGAAAGATTATGCAGTAGAGATAGCAAAAAAATACACATCGCTAAAAATGACTTTTATTAACACTTATTTGCAATATAGCGATAGTTACGAGTTTGCAAAAAATAATATACCCTCAATTTTCTTTATCGAAGACGAATTTTCGCCATATTATCACTCAATAAATGACTCCCTTTCAAGATGTAATATGGACTATTGCGCCGAAGTCATTCGTTTGAGTTGTGCCATGTTAATTCACGCAGCAGGAAAATTTAACCAAACCGAAACCCCAAGTTTTAGTACCATAATTTATGAGAATACCTTGAATATAACGGCTTTTATACCAAGTGATTCCAAAGTAGAATTAAGTCTCATAGACAAAAAAAATAAAGTAATCCGAAGCCCAGAAACTTACACCAGTAATAATAAATACATCCGTGTCGATTTTAGCCTAAACAACCTTAACAAAAAAGCTAAAATACTGAGAATAAAAATACTTAGCTCAGGGAAAACTATCGACCACAAATTGAAAAATTATTGATAAGTATGGTAAGTAAGTACTCTTACAAAAGTTCTTACGCTTTTTATTAACCTAAGTTGTTAATTCACAGCTTAAACGTTTCATAAAAAATAGGTCTTAGACCTTAAAATGAATTTAATAAAGTAAGCCATTAAAATTCCTAACTAAAACTAAATCAAGCGTAAGCAAAATTAATAATTTTCCATTACTAAAAGTACTTAGTTTATACAATTATTTGCGATTTGCACCCATTTCTCAGCCGAATAGCAAATATTTCTCTCAAAAATAAAAACCTAATCTATTTCGTATGTGTCGATTGTAAGCTCGTAAATATCCATAATTTCCTCAATATATTCGAGCAAATCTTCAGAATCATAATACCAACTGATTGTAATATCATGATTGTCGTTGCTCAAATCATGAAGCACTTTAAATAAAGTAATCAACCATTTTGACGAACTTGTGTTAAAGTAATCCAACTTAAAATCGACCACTGTTTTTTCGTGAGGAACTTTTATATAGTTTATAAGCCAATCCTCAAGCGGAGCGTAAAACTTTTGAGCGTCTTCGGGCAACGAGCGCCCAGAAATTTCGATAAATCCTTTGTTCGAGTCCATGATAACGGCAGGAGTCGTCCTTGTTTGTTCTAGTTTAAGTAATTCCATGTGTCAATATCTATTTTCTTGAAAATCAAAAGGTTATGGCGATATGAAAAATAAATTTCAAAACCAAAAAAGCATTATTAAGTGCATTGCGACAACTATTAATATTCAGGTATTTTTTATTAGCACCTTTTTTCATATTGAGAATAATACCCATAGCAAAAAAGCTATCTAAAGCAATTGAATATAAACAACCTGCAAAAGAAAAATTAGTTTTATGGTACAAATAAGCACTCATACAAAAGTTTTTACATATTTACTTGTTCATATTTCGCTGATTAAGTAAACTTTGCAGAAATGCGTAAGCAACATTAAATAGGTCTTAGACCTTATATCAATAATTAATAACTATAAGTGCCATGCACTTTTTAATACACAGTTTGTTCATAAAAATAAATTCACACTGAAAAGAAATATTCTTATAATTTTTTTATGGGCGGCTTCGGGCTTTCCGCTTGTAGTTGCCTTGTGGCTTGCGTT
>JAOZMU010000632.1 GCA_029934165.1 Bacteroidales bacterium | reverse complement strand
AATTCTTTGAAATCGGAATATCCTAATTCTATTCTTTTTTTTGGTGTCATGTTTTAGAAATGGTTAATTTCAAAATTATTGGACGAAGTTATTTTTTTCATTTTACTTAACAAACAATTGTCCTTTTTAACCTACCGCTTATTAAGTACAAAGATATGGATTTTAATCAATCTTTGTCTTCCACAATCAGCTTTTGTATTCGTTCGATTTGTTTTTGCTTGTTAACCTCTCGTAGGGAACGTGCTGTTTGCGTAAAGTATTGATGACCAGAGATAAACTTAACCTGAATTTTATTCCATTGGTTGAGAGTTCCCATTTTATTTTGCTCTTTCAGCTCTTTATAAAGCGTATTGGAAACAGGTATAAAATCACTTCGCCCTAAATAATCAAGGTCAGAATCACAAATTATTGACTGAAGTTTGTCTGTTGGACGTGGTGGCAATTTAGTAGCCATTATAATATCACAAATTCTGTCAATCTGTTCTGGCGTGTAATTATATTCTGGCAGCATTTCTCTAACAATCTGACAACCAAGATATTCGTGTTCGTCATAGCCAATTGTGTGTCCCGCATCATGAAACAAACCAGCAGTTTTCAATAACAAAATTTCTTCGTCCGTAACGCTCTCGCCCCAACCAATCAACTCTACTTGCGTTACCACATCAATTGTGTGTTTTGCGTTGTGATAGTATAAATAGGCAGGTAATTCGCGCTCTAATCGGTCTAAGATAAGTTCCTGTAAATCACCAAATTGAATAAGTCCAAATTTAATATTGAAAGCGGCATTTACGTCTAGTCCTTTTTCGTTTTTGGTAAACTCTGGACGTAGTCCTTTGACAAAAAACATTTCTAAATCGCCTTGATATTTTACAGGCATTTTGCCGTAATATTCGCATACAAAAAATTCTTTTATCAGCTCATAGGTCATCGCCGAAATATTAATTTCGCCAACTCTACTGGTAGCTCCCATCCGACTTGCAATATTGACCGTTTCGCCTTTTATATCGTAATTTAGTTTTTTCTTTCCGCTGACACTTGCCGTAACTTGTCCTGTATGAATACCAATTTTTATTCCCCATATATTTTTTATATCACTCTCATATTCATATAAATAACGCTGAATCTCTAGCCCTGCCATAACAACATCTACTGGATTTGTTCGGTTTTTTACAGGTATGCCGCCAGCACATATATATGTATCGCCGATGGTTTTTATTGTTTCCAATTGATATTTCTCTGCAAGCGTCTCAAACTTAATGTATATCTGGTCTAACTCATCAATCAACGAGCGAGAATCCTGATTGTCCGACAATTGTGAAAAACCTTGAATATCCACAAATAAAACAGTTGCCATCTTGAAACGCAGTGTCTTTTTCTTCTTGATTTTCATGTCTTTAGGCAATACACTTGCTGGCAATTCTTCGATTATCGCTTCAAATTTATCTGCTTTTTTGGATAAATTTTCGTTTTTTTCACTTACTTCTTTCAACTGACGCGATAAATCTTTGTTTTCCTTTGCTAATCTGGCAATGCGTTTAACTAATTCGTCTGTTTTTTGCTCACTCATATCAAGTAATTTTCTTTGATTATTTTAGTTGTCTTTCAAGTTATAATTAATTGATTATCAAAACGAATAATATGTTTTTTTGCTATGTGTTGTTCCACATTTAGTGTAAATTATTATACAAACTCAACTCTCAAGCCTCTCCGAGTGTAAATGTAACATTATTTTTACTTGAAAACAATTTCGGATAGAACGTTTTTACGAAAAAATTTGTCGAGAATAGCATTGCCAATAAATAAATCATTCTCTTGTTTATTTTCCAAATATCGTTTGTTTTTGTACCTTTGTTAAAGTCTGGATATTTTTTAAATTAAGCAAATGATTATAGCAAAAGAAATAATAAAATCATACGGTAACTTACAGGTGTTAAAAGGAATAGACCTTGAGATTGACAAAGGCGAAATTGTCTCCGTTGTTGGTGCAAGCGGTGCCGGAAAAACAACTTTGTTGCAAATTATTGGTACGTTAGGGCGCGCCGATGCTGGGAGTGTATCTGTGAACGGCATTGAAACTGCTACCTTGAAAGATGCAATGTTGGCAAAATTCCGAAATCAGAATATTGGTTTCGTATTTCAATTTCATCATTTGCTTCCCGAATTTACTGCGCTAGAAAATGTCTGCATACCAGCTTTTATTGCCAAAAAATCGAAAGCAGAAGCCGAGGAATCGGCAAAAAAAATTCTTAATTTCTTGAAATTAAACCATCGCCTTGACCATAAACCCGCAGAACTTTCTGGTGGTGAGCAACAACGCGTGGCGGTAGCAAGGGCATTGATAAACAATCCAGCAGTAATTCTTGCTGATGAACCTTCGGGAAACCTCGATACGAAAAATAAGCAAGAATTACACGAAATGTTCTTCTCGTTGCGCGAAAAGTTTGGGCAAACATTTATGATTGTTACTCACGACACCATGCTTGCAAATATGTCCGACCGTGTGATAACCATGCAAGACGGAAGAATTGTTTAACTGCGAAACAACAAATATTATGAGATACTTTAACACATCTGGACCCAATATTTCGGAGCAGCATTACACAATTTTGCGAACCGATTTAATCGAAAAAGGTCTTCAATTGGTAGAAA
>JAOZMU010000631.1 GCA_029934165.1 Bacteroidales bacterium | reverse complement strand
CCTAACTAAAACTAAATCAGGTGTAAGCAAAATTATTAATTTTCCATTACTTATACGAATTTTTTATGGACAAAACATGTATGTCTTTTTTTGGGGCGGCTGCGGGCTTTCCGCTTGTAGTCGGTGCGTTGCCATGCGTTTTTGGCAAGCAGTTTTGCGTGGGCTTATTTCAGTCGCCACGCCAAACCGCGCCAAAAATCGCATGCCAACACACCGAGCTACCGCTACAATCCCTGCCGCATTGTGCTACGTAGCAAGCGTTTTACGTGCTTTTTGGCTAAATGAAACTGATTATGACTTTATTATTTTATGAATTGGCTTATGCCTGATAATGTTTATGTTACAAATTTTATTGGATTATTATTTTTTATTGTTCACTCCCGATATTCGGGATAAAAAATTATTATTATGACTGAAAATATTGAAGTAAAACAAGAAACTATCTCTTCAGAAAAAAAATGCAGCTCGCTACCAACAGTTTTGGCTATTGTGTTTTTTGCTGCGTTGGTTGTGTCGGCTTATTTTAATTACAAATGGTACAAAAACGAGCAAACTCTTACCGAAGTTACCGAAGATTTGAAATCTGCCAAGACAAAAGTTGCAACAATGGGAAATAACAACAGACAACTTGAGAAAGAGGTTTCGTTGTTAAAGAGAAGTAAAGGTGTCGTAACCGATTCGTTGAGCTTTGTGATGGAAAGCAACAAGGCTAAAGATGTGCATATAAGTCGTTTGAATAAAGAAAATGTTACATTGAAAGTTATCAAAACAGAGATTGATAAAATTAATGACATAAACCTGAACTTAGAATCATCGAACAAAAAATTGAAAGAAGTTCGAGATAATATTAATAAGGCTATTTTGGATAAGCAAACAGAAAACAATAGCTTTAAGAATCGTTTGAAGTAAGCCTTGCTGTTGGTGTTTTATGTCAGACCGACAGTAACTTGATGCAAAAAAGCGACAAATTCGAGATTTGTCGCTTTTTTTCATTAAAATTTTGCGTTGTTTGGTGTGCGAGGAAACGGAATTACATCGCGAATATTTTTCATGCCCGAGACAAAAAGCATAAGTCGCTCGAAACCAAGCCCAAAACCACTGTGAGGAACAGAGCCGTATTTTCTTGTTTCGAGAAACCACCACATTTCTTCGTGCGGAATATTCATTTCGTCCATTCTTTTTTGGAGTTTTTCGAGGTCTTCTTCGCGTTGCGAGCCACCAATTATTTCGCCAATCATAGGGAACAAAACATCTAATGCACGAACGGTTTTTCCATCATCGTTTTGTTTCATGTAGAACGCCTTAATGTCTTTCGGATAGTCGGTTAGCATCACAGGACAGTTGAAGTGTTGCTCAACGAGATAACGCTCGTGTTCGGATTGTAGGTCGATGCCCCACTCGACAGCATATTCAAATTTATGCCCCGAGTTGACCAAAATATCTACGGCTTCGGTGTACGAAATTCGTTTGAAATCTGTTTTTACTACCGATTCTAAACGCTCAATAAGCTCTTTGTCGAACATTTTGTTTAGAAATTGGAGGTCGTTCAAACAATTATCAAGTGCATATTTTACAAGATACTTCAAGAAATCTTCTGCTAAGTCCATATCATCATGAATGTCGTAGAACGCCATTTCTGGTTCTACCATCCAAAACTCTGCTAAGTGTCGCGATGTGTTTGAGTTTTCGGCGCGAAACGTAGGTCCAAAAGTGTAAACCTCCGATAATGCCAACGCTGCCAGTTCTGCCTCAAGTTGCCCAGAAACTGTAAGGTTTGTTTCCTGCCCAAAAAAATCTTTTGAGTAATCTATATCTCCTTTTTTTGTACGCGGCGGGTTTTTCATGTCTAGTGTAGTAACACGGAACATTTCACCGGCACCTTCGGCATCTGAGCCTGTAATTATTGGCGTGTGAATATAATAGAAACCTTTGTCGTTGAAGTATTTATTGATTGCAAAAGCCATCGCATGTCGTAAACGCAGAATTGCACCAAAAGTGTTTGTGCGCGGACGAAGATGCGCAATATCGCGAAGAAATTCGAGGGTGTGCCATTTTTTTTGTAACGGATATGTTTTGGAATCTGTCGTGCCAAATACTTTTATTTCGGTTGCATGAATTTCAACGCTTTGTCCTTTTCCTTGCGATTTAGTGAGCTTTCCAGAGATTTTTACTCCTGTGCCTGTTGTTATATTTTTGAGCGTCTGTTCATCGAAGTTTACGTTGTCCACAATGGCTTGGATGTTATCCAGCGTGGAACCATCGTTGACGGCAATGAAGGAAATACTTTTGCTAGAACGTTTTGTACGAACCCAGCCTTGAATTGTTACATCGCTGTCAAACTCTGTCGATTGTAGTAGCGATTTAATTTTTGTTGAATTTCTCATATTGTAAGTAATTTTATAAGTAGGTGTGTAAAGGTAATCGACACTCAAATTGTTGTTATTAACGTGAATATCAATGCAATACGCTTCCTGATAAGTAGCACCATGTGCTTAATTTGTAATGTTTTTAGATTTATTTTTTTGTGAAACCAATTTCGATTTTTGCTGTAACGCATTGTTACTGCGTTGGTTGTAGCGCAATCAGAAACCGTTTAAGTAAGTGCTCTTACAAAAGTTCTTACGCTTTTTATTAACCTAAGTTGTTAATTCAC
>JAOZMU010000630.1 GCA_029934165.1 Bacteroidales bacterium | reverse complement strand
CTAATTTATTTAAAGTTTTGCTAATCAATGAATTAGTATTTTTCTTAATAGTTCTTCCGACTTTTCAAATCTTTGTTTTTATGTAGTGTACTTTCAACAAGCGAGTGAGATATTAAACTCATAGCTTTGCAAAGCTATTTGACTGTCAATTAGCAATTTATATCAATAAAATGATGAATAAAATGAAAAAGTCAATTCGTAATATTGGCATTTTGGCGCATGTCGATGCTGGAAAAACAACAATCACAGAGCATTTTTTATTTGTCGGTGGTGCAAAACGTACGCTAGGGAACGTAAACAAAGGTACAACAACTACTGATTTTCTTGAAGTCGAGAAAGCTCGTGGTATTTCTGTTCGCGCAGCATCGACCACATTTTTCTGGAAAGATGCACAAATAAACCTAATTGATACCCCTGGACACGTTGATTTTTCGGCAGAAGTAGAACGAGTTTTGAACATTCTTGACGGCGCAATTCTCGTTGTTTCAGCAGTTGAAGGAGTTCAGAGTCATACTTTTACAATTTATGAAGCTTTGTGCGAGCTTAATATTCCTACAATTATTTTCATTAATAAAATCGACCGCTCAGGAAGCGATGTTTTGCGTGTTTTTGAAGAAATAAATACCGAATTAAACACAAATCTCTTTCCTATAAATGCGCCAATAAACGAAGGTGTCTCAAATGCAACAGTTGCTTTTTTTGATGAAAACACAAAACAAACAGATGATGTTTTAACTTTACAAAATGTTGCAATAGAGACAATTGCAGAATATAACGATGAAATACTAAGTTATTATCTCGAAGGTAAAACAATACAGTTCAAACATCTTTACAGCGAAGCAAAAAAGCTATTTCATGATGAAAACTTCACGCCTGTCGTAACGGGAATTGCCAAAGAAGGTTTGGCAATCAAGGAATTACTCGATTGTGTAATTGATTTTATTCCTACTGCAAATAGCGTTTCAGACGAAATTTCTGGCATCGTTTTCAAAACAGAACACGATGTAACACTGGGACAAATTGCGCATGTGCGCCTATTTGATGGCAAACTGGCTAATAGAAATAACGTATTTAATTATACGCAAAATAGCGATGAGAAAATATCACAAATTAAGAAAAAATTCGCAGGCAAAATTGAAGATATAGGTAAATTAACTGCTGGCGATATAGGCTTAATTACTGGAATGAATGCGTTGCCTGGCGATATAATTGGTAAGCCCGGAAGAATAAAACAGACCAATAGATTAAATATTGCAATTCTGACGGTGCGAGTTGCTCCAAAAAATACTCCAGATTATGCGAAATTGGCTTCTGCCTTGCAAGAGCTTGATAAAGAAGACCCTACACTAAATTTTCGTTGGTTTCGTGGCGACAAAGAATTTCAGCTTGATTTGACTGGTACAATTCAAATGGAAATTCTTGAAATTCTTATCAATCAACGCTTTAATATTGAAGTTGAATTTTCTGAGCCTACAATTATTTACAAAGAAACGCCTGCAAAAAAAGCGGAAGGATTTGTGCGATATTGGATGCCAAAACCTTGTTGGGCAATAATGCGTTTTGAGGTTGCGCCTGCCGAACAGGGTTCCGGGGTCTCCTTTGAATCAAAGGTTAGCACAGATAAGATACGACGAAAATACCAAAACGAAGTGGAGAGGGCGTTGCCAAAATCTCTTGAACAAGGGATTAAGGGCTGGCAAGTTACTGACTTGAAAATAAAGCTTGTAGAGGGCGATGACCACGAAGTGCATTCCAACCCCGGCGATTTCATAATTGCTACGCCAATGGGAATAATGCGTGCGCTCGAAAACAGTGATACTCAGCTTCTTGAACCAATTTTGAGTTTTGAAATAAAAGCGTTAGAAGAATTTTTGGGAAGTGTTGCATCGGATTTAACTACGATGAGAGCCACCTTTGCAAACCCGGAATTTGAGAACGGTAAATTTACCATAAAAGGTTCAGTACCAGCAGCAACATCGGCAAATTATGCCATTAGACTAGCATCGGTAACAGGTGGACGAGGCAAGCTGAAATTGCGCTTCTCTGGATACGACAAATGCCCTGAAGACGAAGGTGTTAGCATAGATTACAAAGGTGTTTCTCCACTCGACGAAAGCAAGTGGATTTTACATGCACGAGGAGCTTACAAAACAAACGAATGGAAAATTTGGGTAGTCCCTGCATAACAGTGTTGGTGTGATTATCAATGAGTTACAAAACTGGATAGGTTAACAAAAATTTCCAATTTAATTGTTTTTTTGTAATTTTTAATTCCATAGCTGGTGTTTTATGAATATATTTTTTCTCAAATTTTTTACTTGTATCCGACATTTTTGTTCGTAAACTTTTATGAAATCTAATGTAATTGTAATCAAATAAATTAATCCACATTATTCTTTTGAAATGTGATTTTTTTTTACAATAAGCAATAGTTTTTCTACCAAGATAACTTACTCTATCCCTTAATGTTAAGTTATGCCGTTCTACATAAGAAGTATTTTGAGTTTTACCAGGAAAATCAATCTCGCTACCTTTTACAAACACTTTTTTAACTGTTATAAATATTTTTTTGTAACGTTTTTTAACTATTTGTAAATAAGCATATGGGTGCATTTGCGATTTATAACACCTTAATATTCAATTTATTACATCAACTATA
>JAOZMU010000629.1 GCA_029934165.1 Bacteroidales bacterium | reverse complement strand
GGGTTGCAATGCCAAGTTTGTGAAGTTCATGCAAAATTTTCAAGTTGGGTTAATAATTTGGGTTTATTTTTTTTTCAAGATGACACAAAATTTAATTTCATACTAACAGATAACTAAAAATTATCTATTTTTTTCAAAAACTAACTATTTTTAATTAGTTTAGAATTTATTATTCCCTATCTCAATATTAGTAGTTTATTATGTGCGATTCTGAGAGGCTTTAGGCAAAACAAAAAATCCGATACAACTCTAAGTTATATCGGATTTTATATTAAACAAAAACAATTCTACATTTCTGTAATCTTCTGATTTACAAGAGCTAATAATTCCTCTTCAAGAGCAATTGTATTCTGCTCAATTTCATTTGCCGCAGCAATCACCTTATTTACGTATTCTGTGTCGTCTAATCCGGCAGCATTAATTTTAACATTAAGAAAAGCTCCTATAACAGCAGAACGTGCAGCAAGCGCGCCAACTCCAGCATCTGTAACCGAGTTTGGATTGCCGATTTCGACCATTGCTTTGATAACCTCCATCGATTTATAAGAATGTTTCATTACTTGAAACGGTACTTCGATAGCATATTTTGTAGCATCTTGTATTGCTTGTTTGCGAGCAGCTTTTTCATCGGCAGTTGTTTTTGGCAACCCAAAAGCATCCATGATTTTATTAAAGGCGTTCGTATCCTCATCCACCATATTCAATAATGCTTTTTGGTAATAAAGCCCTTTTTCTGCCCAGTCCGAAAATTCTTTCCAACGGTCGTCCCAGCCACGCTTGTGCGAAGAGAGATTGGCAACCATTGTTGCAAGTGCAACTCCCAACGAGCCAATGTATGCCGAGATTGAGCCACCACCCGGAGCTGGCGATTCTGAAGCTGTTTCGTTGGAAAACTCTGTCAAAGTCATATTTATTAGAGGTTGATTTTTATCGGCATCTAACAAATATTCAATAACGCGTTCTTTTGCATCAAATGGTTTCAACTCGTCCAAACCCATTGATTTAACGGCTATCTTGATGATTTCTTCTTCCGAAATACCATGAGAACGCTCTTGTTTTGTGAGGTAATGTTTTCCTGCATCGAGAAGAGCTTGAAGCGGAATTAAACCTACTAATTCTGAGCCGGTAACACGTAATCCACGCTCGCGGCATTTCTTATCGACCTCGTCAAAAGCAACATGAACAGGCGTTACCGTAATATCTGTCAGATTCATAGAAATTTGGCAAACGCCATATTCCTCTATGTACCAACCGATTGCCTTTGTTTTTTTTAATGACCCTGCAACACGAACTTTATTTCCGTCTTTGTCCTTTAGGATTTTTCCAGACATCTTGCCACCCTCGCGAGCAATTCGTCCAGCCTCGCGAACATCAAAGGCAACGGCGTTTGCTCGGCGTGTAGAAGTAGTGTTTAAATTAACGTTAAAGGCTACCAAGAAATTTCTCGCGCCAATCGCCGTAGCTCCCGATTTTGCATTAAAGACATCAGAGCCAAAATCTGGTTTCCATTCGGGCTTTGCAAATTTCTCTTTTAGTCCCTCGTATTCGCCAGAGCGACAATTTGCAAGATTTTTGCGTTTTTCTTCGTATGCTGCAAACTCATAACAATAGACCGCAATTTTCAGCTCCTCTCCCACTCGCTTTGCCAGTTTGCGGGCATATTCGACAGTTTCTTCCATCGTAATATTTGCAACAGGCACAAGCGGACAAACATCTGTTGCGCCCATGCGCGGATGCTCGCCTTTGTGTTTCGACATATCTATAATCTCAGATGCTTTTTTTATTGCCAAAAATGCAGCTTCGATAACTTCGTCTGGCGTACCAACCATGGTAACAACAGTTCGGTTTGTTGCTTTGCCGGGGTCAACATCTAACAAACGAACACCATCGACGGTTTCTATTTGGTCTGTTATCTGTTTGATAATTTCCATGTCGTAGCCTTCGCTAAAATTCGGCACACATTCTATTAATTTACGCTCCATAATGTTCTCAAATTAAGCACATTGTGCTATTGTAACAAATTACTATTTCCGATATTTATCTGACAATCATTTAGTTAGAACCAAACAAATTGTCGTTTTTCTTACGTAGATGATACAATATTATAATTAAAAATTAAAAATTAAATAATTATAACAGGGTTTATTCATGAAAATTTGTCTATTTTGTCGAACTGCTTACTACAAAGGCATTTTGCGGACGGAATTGTAGCGCAGTCTTCGACTGTTTTTAGGATACGGTTTCGCTTTTTTCCAACTTAGGCAGGCTAATTTTTGGCGAGCGACCAAAAGAAGCTCCTGCGCCGACATTGCAAAAAATCGCCAGCCACGAGGCAACCACAAGCGAAAAGCCCTATAAGCCGCCAAAAAAAATATTTTTTTTATGAACAAACCTTGATGGGAAATATTAACATACAAATTTTGATGTAAATATTTTGGTGCTACGTACTTTTTTAGTTGGATGCAAAAGCGGATAGTCATTTTTTAACATTACTTGTTTATGACTATCGTATTTTTTATAAATAAACAATATATTCAGGAGTTATTCATAAAAAATTATCATTACTGTTGATGTAAGTACTCTTAGTAAAATGAATTTAATAAAGGAAACCATTAAAATTCCTAACTAAAACTAAATCAGGCGTAAGCAAAATTATTAATT
>JAOZMU010000628.1 GCA_029934165.1 Bacteroidales bacterium | reverse complement strand
AAAACATATAGGATACAAAATAATCAATTATTAACACCCCAGTCTTAGACCTTAATCTACGGTTCAGACAAAAGATAAACATATTGTCTGAACCGCAGATTTTTTTGATTTTTTGATTATCACGATTTTTTTCTCTTGAGAGCCACGCCGATGCGATGGCAATCGTAGGAAATATCAATATATCGGCTAAAATTCCTACGAAATTTTAGCATCGTATTTTTCACAATCTCCGCTACCGCTACATACGTGGCACATAATGTTTATCCATACGGGATTTTGTTAAAAATACACCCAAGTCATCTAAAATATTAACATAGATTCAGTTTAATTCTACTATAATTTGTATAATTGATTTTATTTACATACTGAAAAGACGACAGAACTATTAAGAAAAATATTAATTCATTGATTAGCAAAACTTTAAATAAATTAGCGTGAATTATGTTTTGCCTGATATTCAAACAATTAGCTACTATTCTGAAAAAATTTTCCGACTTTTTTCAGAATAGTCAGAAAAAAATGAGTTTAGTTGCTTCAGAATTTGCCAAAATACAAATTTTGGTAACTTTGACGCAACCTTTTGGAAATTACGTGCATCTAATTTTTAGAGGCAGATGCACAAAAAGCAGAAATCTTGGAAAAGGAACTTAAAAATATCATTAAAGGATGTGTTGCAGGCAAACGAAAATCGCAAGATTCTCTTTATAGGCTCTTTGCAAAAAAAATGTTTGGTGTTAGTCTTATCTACACAAAAGATTATTCGGCAGCCGAAGATGTTGTACAAGAAGGATTTATAAAAATTTTCAAGAATATAAAGCAATATCGCTTCAAAGGCTCATTTGAGGGTTGGGTGCGTAGGATTATCGTAAACACTGCTCTCGAAAAGTTCCGCAAGGCAAGCCATTTATTTGCAAGCGGAAATTTTGACGATTATGCGGAAACGTTGAGTTATGACGATGTTATCAGTCAGATTTCGGCAAAAGAACTTATGAATATAATACAAGAATTGACACCACAATATCGTGTTGTTTTTAGTTTATTTGCCATTGAAGGATACTCGCATAAGGAAATTGCCGAAGAATTGAATATCAGCCAAGGAACTTCAAAATCAAATTTATCCAGAGCCAGAAAGATATTACAAGAGAAAGTGATTGATTATTACGACATTGGACGCTCACAATTTATTGTTTAATAAATGAATCTCGAAAAGTGTCAAAGACAAACCAACCTGCTGAATGACAGGTGTTTATGCGAATTGTTAAAATTACACCGCATACTTAGTAATTTGAATTAATGTTAAAAGACGAAAAAAATATAGATAGGTTGTTTCGCGATGGTCTTGAGGACTTTGAGCCACCCGTACCATCTTTTGTCTGGAACGAGGTTGAGACAAAAATAGACCGAAGCAATCGCATTCGTCTCTGGACATACATCGGGGGTGTGGCGGCATCTGTGGCGTTGTTTCTTTCTTTTGTGGCTGGATATTATTTATCCACGCAAGAGGTTGATAAATTTGCCTTGCAAGAAAAATTCATTGATAGTATTTTGACGCATAAAACAAATCCTGTAACAGAAATAAATCAAGATTCTGATGTTGAAAAAATAGTACCAAAACTAAACGAGCAGGACAAAAAAAAGAAAGATGTGGAGTTGGCTGTTCTCGCAAATAGTTTAAACACAGAATATAAAATAAAAAAAACAACTTCTTCGTCGACTCAAACGGAGAAGACAACGGAAAAGAATTTGCGAAACACTGCGGAAAATGTCGAGACTCCGAATAATAATTTCCAAATCCACGATTGGTCGCAAAACAAACAAAAATCGGAAGTTGTTTTTTCCAGCCCACATAAAAAATCAGCGTGGGTTGTTGGAGGACAATTTTCGCCGGTTTATACACTGAACCGCTCAAGTTTGGCAATGCGCGAAACTGTTGGCGAGCCTATAAATGCCATGAATATTGGTAACGAGAAACTTTATAATAGCATCGAAACACCGCTTCTTGCTTTTTGTGGCGGTGTTCGCATCGAATATCGCTCGGATAATAGATGGAGTATCCAGACAGGATTTTTCTACACACGTCTTGGGCAGGTGTCGTCAGATGTTTACACCGGCGCAAAAAATGCGACAACAATTATAGATGCAAACTCGCAACAACAATTTGCGCCTCCAAATGTCCAAACAAATGCTTTTGGTGGGCAGTTTGCAAGCCAAAGCGCACCAGCAAGCAGTCTGGCTTTTACAAGTTCGGAGATAATTCAGAATTTTGAATATATCGAAATTCCGCTGATTTTCAGGTATAGATTAATGGATAGGCGGCTGGGATTCAATGTATTAGGTGGTGTTAGTACAAATCTTTTGGTTGGCAACGATGTTTACGTACACGAGGCTGGAAAAAAAATGTGGGTTGGCGAAACTGCCGATATTCGTATAATAAAATACAATGGTATTTTAGGCTTTGGATTGGATTATCAAATAAGTAAGCGCATTTCTTTTAGTCTTGAGCCGACTTTCAAATACTCATTAGATGCTATTTCGCACAAAAGTTCTACTACTTATTTTCCTTATTCGTTTGCTCTTTTTACGGGGATTAACTACTCTTTTTAGGTGGTAAGGGTTGACTTTGGTATAAACCGAAGCCACTTTCAAGTCTATATAAATTAACT
>JAOZMU010000627.1 GCA_029934165.1 Bacteroidales bacterium | reverse complement strand
CGTGTAAACCAGTGGTAACAAGCATTGCAGGATATTTTTGAGCTTTCACGTTGTCGTAAGGCGAGTACGAAAGCATGTAATCGTAATATTCTTTATCGTTTGGATTTCCCCATTCGTCGTATTCGCCTGTGGTTAAGGGGATTGTCTCATCGAGCATAGTCGTAATAACATCGACAAAAGGAACTGCCGCAACTACACCTTTATACAAATCTGGTCGTGTGTTTATTACAACACCCATCAATAATCCGCCGGCACTTCCGCCCATTGCGAACAATTTTTCTGGATTTGTGTATTTCTGGTTAATCAAAAATTCGGCACAATCGTTATAATCCGTAAAAGTGTTCTTTTTCTTTAACAGTTTACCGTCTTCATACCATTGACGACCAAGCACTTGACTACCACGAATGTGGGCAATAGCAAAAACAAAACCTCTATCTAGCAAACTCAAACGAACAGAGCTGAAATGTGGATCCATGTTTGCACCATAAGAACCATAGGCATAGAGTAATAGCGGATTTTTTCCGTCTAATTTAATGCCTTTTTTATAAACCAACGAAATAGGTACTTTTACACCATCTGCCGCTTTGGCATATAATCTTTTTGCGTCGTAATCTTCTGGTTTAAAGTTGCCTACAACCTCTTGTTGTTTAAGCAATTCCTTTTTGCGGTCGTCCATACCATAATCGAAAGTCGAACTTGGCGTTGTCATCGACGAATATCCAAAACGAAGAGTTGCGCTGTCAAATTCGCGGTTTGTTGCAATCCAAGCGGTGTAAGTTTCTTCGCCAAAATCGAGGTAATGCTCAGATTTGTCGGCTGTTTTGATAATACGAAGATTTGTTAAACCATCTTTACGTTCTTCGATAACCAAATAGTTTTTGAAAAGCTCAAAGTTCTCTATAAAAACATCGCTGCGATGTGCAATAACTTCTTTCCAATTCTCTTTAGTTGTTTTAGTATCAGCCGTTTCCATTAGACGGAAATTTTGCGCATCAAGGTTTGTAAGCACATAGAATTTACTGCCAATGTGTCCGACAGAATATTCGAGTCCGCGCTCACGAGGCTGGAAAACAGAAAATTCGCCGTCTGGTTTTTCGGCATCAATAAACTGAAATTCATTAGATAAGGTGCTTGAGCTGGCAATCATAATAAATTTCTTCGATTTTGTGCGAAACACATAGCACGAAAAAGTTTCGTCATCTTCGATAAACACCGTTTTATCTTCGTCTGTTGGCGTGCCAACCGTGTGTTTGCAAACTTTGTGCGAGCGCAATGCATCGTCCTGAACAGAATAGAACAACGTTTTGTTATCCATCGCCCAAGTAATATTTCCCGTTGTTTTTTCGATAACTTCGCTGCTAAGTTCGCCCGTTTCGAGGTTCTTGAAATAGACCTGATAAATCCGTCTGCTAACAGTATCTACCGCATAAGCCACCGTTTTGTTATCGGGACTAATTGCCAAACCACCAACATTACAATACGACTTGCCCTCTGCTAACTCATTGACATTCAGCGTAATTTCTTCTTCGGCTTCTAAAGTTTCTTTCTTTCTGCAAAAAATCGGATATTCTTTGCCTTCTTCATAACGAGAATAGTAAAAATACCCATTCATTTTATACGGAACAGATTCGTCTGTTTGCTTAATTCGTCCCACTATTTCATCGTACAACTTTTTCTGAAGCCCCTCGGTATGCTTCATCATTGTGTCGGTATAAGCATTTTCTTCGTTTAAATACTTAATTACTTCGGGGTTTTCGCGCTCTTTGAGCCAATAATAATTATCGACACGTACATCTTCGTGCATTGTCAATTCCGTAGGCTGCTTTTTTGCCACTGGTGTTTTCATCTTAATTTCACTTTTTTGTGTAGTTGTTTCATTACATCCTGCCGAAACTGTAAGCGCAGCAGCAAATAATACACAGATACCTTTACCTATGTAACTCCTGATTTTCATAATAGTTTTTTTAGTTAAACATAAAAAAATAACTCCATTGCCTTCTGCGTTATCCGTAGAAAATTATGGAAAGACAAATATTAAGTGCCATGCACTTTTTAATATTGAGACAACGATTTACTATTTGACTGAAAATCAGCAACAAACAGCAAATAATGGTATAGGTTAATTTAATCTTCGTTCTAATAAAAAACGAACAAAATTAGGGCTAATTTTAAATAAATCGTTACACATTTTTTTTATTTCGACTTGCGTTTGTTTTTCCGTTCGAGCAACTCAATATATATTTGTTCAACCTCGTCTCTTGCCCACTGGGTTTTTCGCAAAAAAGTTAGGCTCGATTTAATTGAAGGATTGCTTTTGAAACAGTTGATATTAACCTTTGTGGACAGATGCTCCCAGCCGTATCGTTCTACTAATTCCTCCAAAATTGCTTTTAGCGTTATCCCATGCAGTGGATTGTTTTGGCTGCTTTTCCTGAGTGCTGTTTTTATCGTTCATTATTCCTGAATGTTAATTAGACTTGTTCCTAAATATTATTAAACTTTGGACAAAAAAGTAATTTGATTTGAAATACAATATTTTGTATATTATGTGTGAAAATCTTAAAACTATCATATTTTCTATACTCAATCAAATTAACGAACTTGTTGCTAATAAGGTCTAAGACTGGGGTGTTAATAATTAGCTATTTTTAGCTCTGTTAAATC
>JAOZMU010000626.1 GCA_029934165.1 Bacteroidales bacterium | reverse complement strand
AACTATAAGAATATTTCTTTTCAATGTGAATTGATTTTTTATGAACAAACCCTGATATTAAATATGCCCAAATCCTGTTCTTAATTTTTAATTTTTATATGTTTTTAAGTTAAAAAGAGTTACTTTTGTAGCTTCCTATTTTTTAGAAAAAGGAGAGACAATGTTAAAATAATTAAATAACAATGAAAAAAAAAAATACGAAGATTGTTGCAACGATTTCTGATAAAAGATGTGATGTCGAATTTTTACAAGAGCTTTACAACAAAGGTATGAACGTTGTTCGTTTGAACACAGCACACCAAACGCTCGAAGATGCACTAAAAGTTATTACAAATGTCCGGAAAGTTTCAGACCAATTAGCAATTATTGTCGATACGAAAGGAGCAGAAATACGTACTACCGAAGTTTATTCGCCTATAAAAGTAAAAGCTGGCGAAACAATTTTTGTGGCAGGCGCACCAAAACAAAAAACAACACGCGAGTGTCTTTGTGTTTCATACCCTGATTTTACAAACGAATTAGAAGTCGGAAATAGTATATTAATTGACGATGGCGAAATTAAATTAGTTGTTAAAAAAATAGTCGATGATAAGTTATTATGCGTAATAACTAATGACGGTATCATCAAAAGCCGAAAAAGTATCAACGTGCCTGGTGTTCGTATAAAATTACCTTCTCTAAGTGATAAAGATTTAGTTTTTATCGACTTTGCTATCAAGAACAATGTCGATTTTATTGCCCATTCTTTCGTGCGTAGCAAAGAAGACGTTTTAGTAATTCAGCGTATATTAGACAAAGAAAATAGTGGTATAAAAGTTATCGCAAAAATTGAAAATCAAGTTGGTGTAGATAATATTGATGAAATACTCGAAGCCGCTTATGGTGTGATGGTTGCACGTGGCGATTTAGGAATAGAAATCCCTTACGAATATATCCCTGGCGTACAAAAACACCTCATTCATAAATGTAATGAACGGAAAAAACCTGTAATTATCGCTACGCAAATGCTGCATACGATGATTGAAAATCCGCGCCCAACTCGTGCCGAAGTAAGTGATGTTGCTAATGCTATTTATCACGAAGTTGACGCTGTTATGTTGAGCGGAGAAACTGCATACGGCGACTATCCGATTGAAACCGTAGAGACTATGGCTCGTATCGCTGATAGAGTTGAGGCAAGCCGCGAAGTGCGCGAAAATATTAACACAGGTGTTCCTGTCAAAAACGAAATCGCGGTTTTCCTTGCCGATTCTGCTGTCCGGGCGGCTCACTCTTTACCAGTGAAAGCAATTGTACTTGACACACTTACAGGAAGAACCGCTCGGTATCTTGCTGCATTTAGAGGGAAAAATAATGTCTTTGCTATCTGCTATTCGCAGGCTGTTATGCGCGAATTGGCTCTTTCGTATGGTATTTATGCCGAGTATTTACCAATACGAAATTCTACCGAGCAATTTAAAAAAGACGCATTGAATATGTTGCTCAAAAAACAAGTTTTGCAAACCGAAGATTTGGTGTTGATGATTGGTGGTAGTTTTGGACCAAGAAATGGAGCTACCTTCTTAGATATTAGCACTGTGGATAATCTTCGACAAGTAGAAATAGACGAAAAATTGTTTCCGAAGACATGAAATAGTGAAGTTACTGTCGGTGTGGTTTCAAGATAAGGTCTAAGACCTATTTTTTATGAAACGTTTAAGCTGTGAATTAACAATTTAGGTTAATAAAAAGCGTAAAAACTTTTGTAAGAGTACTTACACCGACAGTTATGAACATATTAAATTGCTTTCACTATTTCGATAAAATCCTCTGCTTTCAAAGATGCACCGCCAATAAGCCCGCCATCTACATCTGGCTGAGAAAATAGCTCTTTTGCATTAGATGGTTTGCAACTCCCACCGTATAAGATAGTTGTGTCATCGGCAATGAGAGAACCATATTTGTCTGCAATAATCGCACGGATAAATTTGTGCATCTCTTGTGCTTGCTCCGCCGATGCCGTTACGCCTGTGCCGATAGCCCAAACAGGCTCGTAGGCAATAATAACTCGCTCAAAATTTTCTGGCGAAAGTCCGAACAATCCTTTTAATAATTGATTTTGAACAATATTGAAATAGTTACCAGACTGCCTTTCTGCAAGTTGCTCGCCACAACAAAAAATTGGTTTTAAATTATTTTCAAGACACAAATCGACTTTCGTTGATAATGTTTCGTCTGTTTCTCCAAAATAGGCGCGTCGCTCAGAGTGTCCAATGATAACAGCCTTAACACCAGCCGATTGTAGCATCTTTGCGGAAATTTCGCCAGTGTAAGCTCCCTTAGGATAAGCGGCGCAGTTTTGCGATGCCAGACAGATTTTCTCATTGTCGATAGCACCCTGAACGCTACTCAGGTGTAGAAATGGTGGCGCAATGACGATTCCTGTTTTGCTGTCGTCTGGCAGATTCTTGACAAGTTTATTAATCTGAGATGCCAATGCAATTCCAGATTGTAAATTGGTATTCATTTTCCAGTTTCCTGCAACAATTTTTTTTCTCATATCATTAAATTAACATTGTAAAAAGTGCCTATTGAGTTTTAATTCTAACTTATTTTTTGATGTAAGTACTCTTATGTAATGGAAAATTAATAATTAATAATTAATAATTTTGCTTACGCCTGATTT
>JAOZMU010000625.1 GCA_029934165.1 Bacteroidales bacterium | reverse complement strand
TATAGACTTGAAAGTGGCTTCGGTTTATACCAAAGTCAACCTCTAAGACCTATTTAATGTTGCTTACGCATTTCTGCAAAGTTCACTTAATCAGCGAAATATGAACAAGTAAATATGTAAAAACTTTTGTATGAGTGCTTAGTACCACTGTCGGTGTGGATTGAAGTCGCACCAACAATGATACCATGTGTGTTTTTAAGAGAATTGTTTTTTCGGATTTTAGAATAAAGTCTGCAACAGTTCCCGATAAAAAATTGTATGTGAATTATACTCAAGTAGATAACAACTCAAGGCTTGTCGATTATTTTTACACACCGACTTAATTATCCCATTATCATGCCGATAATTGTTGCCGACATTAACGATGCTAGTGTTCCGCCAAGAAGGGCTTTCATTCCGTATTTCGAGAGGAAAACTCTTTTGTTTGGCGCAAGACCACCAATTCCGCCAATTTGTATCCCGATGGAAGCAAAGTTTGCAAACCCGCAGAGCATATATGTTGCCATGATTATCGACTTTTGCGCTGTGAATGATCCGCCTGCTTTTAGCTCTGCAAGGCTTGTGTATCCGACAAATTCGCTGGCAATAATTTTTTCGCCAAGTAAGCGTCCAACAAGCGTAATATCGCTAGGGTCAACGCCTATGAGCCACATCAGTGGTGCAAAAGTGTAGCCAAGTATAAACTCTAGCGAAAGCCCCGAAAATTGCCCCGAAGTGAACCCGATGATAGTTTCGTTTAGATTTGTCCAGTCGCCAATTTTGAAAAGTACGTAGTTGAACATGGCAATGAATGCAAAGAAAACCAGCAACATAGCACCAACATTAGCCGCAAGTTTCAGCCCCTCTGTTGTTCCGTTCGACATTGCATCGAGGAAGTTGCTGCCAATTTTGTCTTGTGTAATTTCTATTTCTTTTTGGATTTTTTTTGTTTGTGGCATAAGAATTTTTGAAATCACGATAGCACCTGGTGCAGCCATAACAGAGGCTGTAAGAAGGTGTTTCGCAAAAACCAAACGCTGAACAGGGTCGTCGCCGCCAAGAAAACCGATGTAAGCTGCTAAAACACCGCCGGCTACTGTTGCCATTCCGCCAATCATGACCAGCAGCATTTCGGAGTCGTTCATTTTTGGCAAATATGCCTTAATCATAAGTGGAGATTCTGTTTGTCCGAGGAAAATATTACCGGCAACTGAGAGACTTTCTGTGCCTGATAGACGCATTGCTTTTTTCATTACCCATGCCAAAACATAGACAATCTTCTGAATAACACCAAGATAGAACAGGACACTTGTAAGTGCCGAAAAGAAAATAATTGTCGGAAGAATTTGCAAGGCAAAAATAAATCCGAAAGTGTCTATGTCCATGAGGTTTTCGAAAAGAAAGCGACTTCCCTCTTTGGTAAAATTGAGTATAACAACGAATATTTTACCCACGAATTCAAATATCATTTCAATGGCTGGTACGTATAAAATCCCAACCGCAAGTACTAGCTGAATTCCAAGCCCAACGCCAACAAGTCGCCACGAAACAGCCCGACGATTGCTGCTAAACAGCCATGCAATTGCAACTAAAACCACCATTCCGAGCATTCCGCGCAACAGGGACATCATATTAAAATTCATGTTGTCTTTCAAAGAGGTTGAAACCAAACTTGCTTTTGGCGTGTCGGTCGTAAAAATGATTGTATTTCCCTGTTTTACAATTATTAAGGAGTCGCTTGTAAACCGATTAATTTTAAATTTCTTTACTCGTTTGTTACTCACAAGCCCTTTTGTGTTGATGCGAGCAATTTCTTTACCGTCTTTAAAATAAATAACAAACTCTTTGTTTTCTATTGTTTTATAGATAGTTGAGTCTGCATTGGTCTGTGCATTTGGTATGTCGTAGCACATTATAATTGTGCTGTCTTGCAATTCCCATTTTCCTGTTTCGGAAATGTTTTCTTTTGACAATTGATACGTAAAGCTCCACGTTGAGTCGTTAAGAGTCAAAAAATCATCGTTACCTGTTTTTTTGAGCGGTTTGTTGTTGCTGTCATTCACAGAAGCTACTTTCCATTTGCCCGAAATAGCATTTGATAATTTACTTTGTTGCTGTGCATTAGCATTTTGCAAAACGATTGTAAATAAGAGTAGAATCGTTGTTAAGATTTTTAATTTCATTTGTTTTGTTTTTACGACAACGGAAGCTAAATTTCTCTATTAGGTGTCGAGGTTTATGTAAGTATAATATTGAATGAGGTGTAAGCCAATTTATAATTTACTAAGTAGTGAGTAAAAATAACTTTTCATTTTTATATCTAAAAAGCCAACTTTAGTTGGCTGTTAAAATTTTGATTTCAATTTTATAAGAACTCTAAAAGCATCAATTATTTTGATACTCCTACTCAATTTAGTGTGGTTGTTATGTGTCGATGCCAACTCTGTTTTCGCAAAAAAGAGATACAAAATAAGCTAAAATCTTTCGATTCCTAAAATGATACAGGGTTTGGTGATAAAAATAAATTCGTAGTGAAAAAAGTAATATACATATTTTTGCCGGCGGAAATTATAACTTAATGGTAATCAGTTTTTTACGGCTTTTTCGCTTATAGTTGCCTTGTGTTTGCGTTTTATGTAAGTACTCTTACAAAAGTTCTTACGCTTTTTATTAACCTAAGTTGTTAATT
>JAOZMU010000078.1 GCA_029934165.1 Bacteroidales bacterium | reverse complement strand
AAAATTAATAATTAATAATTAATAATTTTGCTTACGCCTGATTTAGTTTTAGTTCGGAATTTTAATGGCTTACTTTATTAAATTCATTTTACTTACAATTTGGAATGAAAATAAATTATAATTTTTTTTATTATTATTTTTGATAATAAAACCATAAAAAAACTAACTTTACATTTCAATTTTGACGTTAGTGAACGTCTGATATAGAGAAGTAACAATTTGTTAACATAACACTTCAAACCATCATGAGTAAAAAAGTCATCGAACTTGAGGATGTAGTAATAAAATTCTCAGGTGATTCCGGAGACGGAATGCAACTGACGGGAACTCAATTCTCCGATACTTCTGCATTAATGGGTAACGATGTTGCGACATTCCCCGACTACCCAGCAGAAATCCGGGCTCCGCAAGGAACCGTAGGAGGCGTTTCAGGATTTCAATTACACTTTGGGCATACCGAGGTAAACTATCCGGGAGATTATGTAGATGTTCTTGTCGCCATGAATCCGGCAGCCATCAAAGCAAATGTGCGCTGGGTTAAACCCGGCGGAACAATAATTTATGATTCGGATAGTTTTATCGAAAAAAATATTAAACGAGCTGGCTACATAGCAGACCCAGTGAAGGAGGATAACCTTGATGATTTCAACCTCATCAAAGCTCCAATAAGTACTTTCACCGAAAAAACGCTGAAAGACCAAGGTTTAGACCGAAAAACTGTCATGCGTAGCAAAAATATGTTTGCTCTTGGCATTGTTTATTGGATTTTTCAGCGCGATTTAACGCATACGGAACGCTTTTTTGAGCAAAAATTCAAGAAATCGGAAAAAATTGTTGCAGCCAACAAACGTGTCCTAAAAGCAGGATATTATTATGCCGAAACAATTCATGCAATGCCACGCTATCGTGTCGAGGCTGCCCGAATTGAAAAAGGACGTTATCGTAATATGCACGGCAATGCTGCCACTGCTTGGGGTATGATTGCCGCAGCAGAAAAAGCCGGACTAGACCTATTTTGCGGGTCATATCCGATTACTCCAGCTACCGAAATTTTGCAAGAACTTGCAAATCGTAAAGATTTAGGAGTAAAATCGTTTCAGGCAGAAGATGAAATAGCCGGAATTTGCACTGCAATCGGAGCTAGTTTTGCCGGAAACCTTGCTGTTACCACAACATCGGGACCAGGGCTTGCTCTAAAAGGAGAAGCAATTGGGCTGGCAGTTATAACAGAAATTCCGCTCGTTATCGTAAACGTTCAGCGTGGCGGACCATCGACAGGATTGCCAACAAAAACAGAACAATCGGACTTGATGCAAGCTCTTTACGGACGAAACGGCGAAAGTCCGGCTGTTGTCATTGCGGCAAGTACGCCTTCAAATTGTTTTTATTACGCATACATGGCGTGTAAAATAGCTATCGAACACATGACACCAGTTATTTTACTTACAGATGGTTATCTTGCTAATGGCTCAGAACCTTGGAAAATTGTGAAAATGGACGAAATGCCAGAAATTACAATTCCATACGCATCGAAAGATGACAAAGATTACCAACCGTACAAACGCGACCTTGAAACAATGGTACGTACGTGGGCAATTCCGGGCACACCAGGATTAGAACACCGAATTGGGGGATTAGAAAAAATGGCTTTGACTGGTACGGTTTCTTATATTCCTGAAAATCACCAAGTTATGACTGATGAACGTGCCAAAAAAGTGGAGTTTGTTCAGAAAAGCGTTCCAGACCTAAAAATTATCGGAAACGATGATGCCGAATTACTTATCGTTGGTTGGGGTGGTACGTACGGACAAATCGTAACGGCACATAGTGCGATGATAGAAAAAGGCAAAAACGTTGCTTATGCGCACTTTCACTACATCAATCCATTACCAAAAAACGCAGAAGAAATTTTGAAAAAATTTGACAAAATTGTTGTTTGTGAATTAAATATGGGACAATTTGTCAATTATTTGCGTATGAATTTCCCTAAAAACCACTACCGACAGTATAATAAAGTGCAAGGTTTACCATTCACGGTAGTTGAATTAGTCAATCATTTCGAAACATTATTGGAGGAAAAATAGCCATGTCAGAAAAAATAAAACTTACCGCAAAAGATTTTAAAAGCGACCAGGAAGTACGCTGGTGTGCCGGATGTGGCGACCATGCCGTACTAAACGTAATACAAAGAATTTTACCAGACCTTGGCGTAGAAAAGGAAAACATCGCATTTGTATCTGGTATTGGGTGTTCTTCCCGATTCCCGTATTATATGGACACATACGGAATACACGGAATACACGGACGCGCAGCAGCAATAGCTTCGGGTGTGAAAGTTGCAAACCGAAATTTGAGCGTTTGGGAAATCACCGGAGACGGCGATTCAATGGCAATTGGTGGAAACCATTTTATCCATTTGGTGCGACGAAACATTGACATTAACGTTGTTTTGCTGAATAATCAAATTTACGGATTGACAAAAGGACAGTATTCGCCTACGTCTAAATACGGGCAGATAACAAAAACATCTCCTTTCGGAACTATCGAAAATCCGTTTTGCCCCGGACAGTTGACAATTGGTTCGCAAGGCAAATTTTTTGCTCGCAGCGTCGATAACAACATGAAACACATGACAATAGTGCTTAAAGAAGCTGCCGCACATCGTGGCACTTCTATTGTCGAGGTTTTGCAAAATTGCGTTATATACAACGATAAAGCTCACGGTGTAATAACAGCAAAAGCAACGCGCGATGACTTTCAGATTCACCTTGTGCATGGCGAAAAAATGATTTTCGGAAAAGAAAAAAACAAAGGTTTAATTTACGATGGCATAGACTTAAAGGTTGTTACTATCGGAGAAAATGGTGTAACGGAAGATGACATTTTTGTGCATGACGCTCATGAAGAAAACCCAACAATACACAACCGTTTGGTGAAAATGGCACCGCCAGAATTACCTGTTGCATTGGGAGTTATTCGTGCTATTGTTGCGCCTACATACAGCGATAATATTATTAACCAAATTGAAGCCGTAAAAGAGAACTCTAAAATCAAGTGTATGGACGACTTGATGAATAGTGGAAATACTTGGGAAGTGAAATAAACAACTATAATTTTGTTTCATTATCCGGTGAAATATTTCAAAACTGCCTCGCAAGTTTAACGACTTTTGAGGCAGTTTTTTTAGGTCTTAATTTTATGTTTTTATAAAACAATAAACTTTTTGCTTACATTTCTGCCTGCATTATCAATCCGAAGAATATAAGTAGCAGATTTCTTCAAGCTACTAACATTAATAGTTTTTGAATAATCTTTTGGCGAATTTGTTTCCGAAACATAAACAATTTTACCATTAGTATCGAAAATACGTAACGTTACCTTTGTGTTTGGTGTAGCATTATATTTTATGTTTACATAACCACCCGTGGCTGGATTTGGAGATATGTTCAGGTTATTCACCACAACCTCCTCGATTCCTAACGATCCAATAATGTATGTTAAAGACAATGTATCGTTAGAAAAATTTACATCTTCGGTTACTTCTGTCCATGTTTTGAGATTATGAAAACCAGAATTAGAGAAGTCTAATGGCGTTAGGAAAGAATGTAAATAATTTCCACCTGCCGATAATGAATGTGCGAAATCCTCTTTTATTGGTTCGTTTTCATTTATTTTATACCCAACTTGTCCTGTTGCAATAGTTTGGCTACCAAAATTGGCTATGTTTACAGTTAATTCTTCGCTGCTTGATACCAAATTAAATGATTCCGGCGGATGTTCGACTGCGAAAATTCCTGCATCAATACCAGAAGAAAAGAAATTGGTTGTGAATAGCCCTCGTCCGTGTGTTGCTGCTAATACGGCATTGTCCACTTTCCGCAACCGAAGCATGTCTATCCGCACATTTGGTATGTTTGCCGACGATGGCGACCATGTTGCATCATCAGATGTTATGTTTTCTGTCGTCCAAATTCCCAATTCGGTTGCAAGCATTATGTTATTATAATTCTGCGGATTGAATAACGCCCAGCGAATTGGCATATCTGGCAAATTGGTTTCTTTCTCTGCCCAAGTAGTTCCGCCATCTGTTGTAAACCAGATAGATGATACTCCATAATTTGAAAATGTTACTAAAATCTCATCTTCCGATGCTCCTAATGCAATAGATGAGATATTTCCTAATGGAAATTCTACCGAGCCTACTTCCATTGTATTTGGAGACGATTCGGCATTTGTTACTTTAAATACGCGCCCAGACTGTGTTCCGAGGAAAATAGTAGATGTATTTTCAGGAGAATACTCAGAATATGTAATACATGAAAAAGGAACAGAAGATGCTGTTGATAGAGTCAAGATGTCTTCCGAAGTATTATTAGGAAAGTTTTTTGTGCGTGTGATTTTATTTGCATAATCGCCACTGAAACTTACGGCATTCATATAGATAAGATTTAATTTATAATCATAAGCTGCCGGATTTACAAATGTGCCACCTGTTGCCTCAAATGTACTTATGACTGATTGACCGTTATTATTTGAAAAATATAAATTACCATAATAATGCGAAGTAATCTGTAATTCTGGTTGGTCTTCATCAATGAAACAATAAGCTCCATCGCCATAAGAAAAAATATTATCTGTCGATACTGGATTGCCATTATAGCGAATTGTTCCATTATCTTGCGCACCTGCAAGGAAATAATCGGCTTGTGCTATCGGAGAAATTGCACAAGTATAATATTGTAAAGTATTATAATGATGATTTCGCTCCTCAAATTCTGGTTGCGCAAGATTAGCAGACGAAGAATAGAAAACGCCTCCATCTGTTGCAAAAATGATTTCATCAGACATGCCCGGTCGATACCTTATACAATGTTGGTCTGCATGTACATACGGCGGATAAAATGAACCAGGCGGCTCGTTCCATGTCCACCAAGATGAGATTTGCGCCCAGCTTGTTCCACCGTTTGATGTTTTCCATAAATCTAGCCCACCAATGAAAATGGTTTCTTTATCATTCGGGTCAATTGCTAGTGTCAGCGCATGCCACGCCAAAGTTGCCCATCTGCCTATTGGTTCGCCCGGTTGCAAAACAGGTTGCTGCACTTCGCTCCAATCTTCGCCTTTATTGTCTGTACGAATAATGAAACGACCAAGCGAATAAATGAACCCAGTTGTTGAGTTTTCCAAAGCGGCTTCGAATACTGCATATACGGTATTAGCATCAGATTCGGCGCGTGCTAATTTCACTCGTCCAGGAATATTATATTCTGGTTCGTTTTCAATTTCTGTCTTATAATCGTTATAAATTGTCCAATCAATTCCATTATCCGAATATAGAATTATTCCACCACCATTCATGTCAGTATTTCGCATCGTTCCGACAAACAAACGAGAACCATCGGCTGATGATTCAATATCGGCAGGTGAATAAATTCGAGAATCGCTTTCTATGTTTGGCAAAACCTGTGTCCACGATAAACCATTGTCTGAAGAGCGATATAACCCTTCCGATGGATTTGATAAATGAGTTTGTCCTTCATAAATTCCCGAAACAACTCCTGCATAAATAATAGAAGTTCCGCTTTCGTTGCGAACAAATACATCTGATACATAAGCAAATTCTTCTGTCGATGGAAGAAGCTCGAAAGATGAGCCACCATTTGTCGATTTGTAGATACCAATTCCGCGACCTGTTGAGGCACGGTAGGTTATCACAGAAGTCTCTGCCTCGCCAGTTCCAACATAAATTGTTTGAGAATTATTAACATCAAAAACAATAGAACTAATTGATAAATTTGGTAATAAATCATTTACCGGTGTCCATTCTGTATTTGAATCGGTAATGTCATTATTAAACCACAACCCACCAGTAGCACTACCTGCCCAAATTTTTTTATTTTCCGTATCGTTTGGGTCGAAAACAACGCAACGAGTACGACCACCCATATCAGAATTATGCTCTGTCCATGTCAATTCCCGATTTGCTTGTGGCATATTCTTCAATTGTCGATACGCCTTACCTAATCGTTCACGTGGCACATATTTTTTGCTTGGGTCAATTGTAGCAAAAAACTCATGTAAAGCTGCCTCGTTTGGAGCTTGGGGTTTCTCTTTTTGTATTGTATCATCTCCATAATCAAAAGACATAAATTTAGATTGAGATAATAAAAACTCCTCGTAATCTTTTCTATTATTATCGGATAATTTTGTGTCAAAATTATTACTTAATAATAAAGTAATGATAAAGACACTGCTAAGAAATGTTAATACAAATAACCATTTTTTTAATGTTGAAATTTTGTTGTTTTTCATAATAAATTAAAAATTAAATTAAAATAATTTGAATGAATAAATACTATATTTGATATATCAATAATTATTTATGTAACAATATTACGGAAACTTAATTTATATTTGTCATAAAAAGGTATTAAATTTTATTTTATGTTTTATGATAAAAAAAAACCGTTGAATAACCAACGGTTTTATTTTATATATAAATTGTTTTTGTTTATAGTCTAAAATGTTTTGTTTGTATATAAAAATAAAATGTTTGTGCTAAATTATGTTTTGTTTATATAAAAACCAAAATTGCTTATGAGTAATAATTATTTGTTTACAAGTAACGGCAAGTTGTTTATGAGTATTAATACATTAAAAGTAAAGAATAATAAATTAAAACTAAACAAAAATATTTTGATTTACCGTTTAGCAATGTCTTTCCTAAAAAACATTCCATCGAAAGATACTTTATCTAAATTATTATATGCTTTTTCGCGAGCATTTTCGATAGAGTCTGCCATCATTGTCATTGCCAAAACTCTGCCTCCTGTCGTAACAATTCTGCCGTCAACAATTTTTGTTCCCGCATGGAAACACAAAACATCGTCGTCCAAGTTTGTCAATCCGTCTATTGTCAATCCCTTTTTATATTCGCTAGGATAACCTCCCGATGCAGCAATAACAGTTACGGCTTGCTTCTGCGACCAAAACAAATCGCTCGAATGAAGTGTGCCGTCTATCGTTTTTTCAAAGATTGTAACCAAATCACTTTCGAGTCGTGGCAAGATAACTTCGGTTTCTGGGTCGCCAAACCTGACATTGAACTCCAAAACCTTTGCTCCAGCTTCGGTAATCATCAACCCGATGAATAAAACTCCGCGAAACTCTATTTTATCTTTGATAAAACCTTTTGTAACATTGTCTAGTATCTCCGTTTTTATTTGCAGTTCCAATTCTGGAGTGAATATAGGGTTCGGCGAGAAGCTTCCCATTCCGCCTGTGTTGAGACCTATATCGCCATCTCCCACAGGCTTATAGTCGCGTGCGCTTTCCATCGGGATAATATCGTTCTCCGACACAAAACATAGCAACGACGTTTCGATACCTCGCAAAAACTCTTCGATAACTATTTCTGTGCCTGCATCTCCAAATTTTCTGTCTTCCATAATTATTTTTATGGCAGCCAGAGCTTCGGGTTTATCTTTGCAAATCAGCACGCCTTTTCCAGCCGCCAATCCGTCTGCCTTGATAACTAGCGGAAACGCAAAACTTTCGAGCGCAGCCACAGCCTCATCATGTTTGGTAAAAGTCTCATATTGTGCTGTCGGAATTTCATGACGTTTCATAAATTCTTTTGCAAAAACCTTGCTACCTTCAAGTTGTGCAGCGTTCTTATTTGGCGCAAATATCTTCAAGTCATGTTGTTCAAACAAATCGGCAATGCCATTTACCAGTGGGACTTCTGGTCCGACAACCGTTAAATCTATTTTTTCAATTTCAGCAAACTCGCACAACTGCTCGATGTTATCGGCTTGTATCGCCACATTTTCGGCAATACGCATTGTACCTGCGTTTCCGGGTGCGCAATAAATTTTTGTTACTCTTTGACTTTGCGAAATCTTCCAAACAAGTGCGTGTTCGCGTGCGCCAGCTCCGACTACTAATATTCTCATATTGTTTTGTTTGTGCACAAACGTGCAGGTTGATTATTCTTTTTTGTTATGCTGTAAATACTCCCAAAACCCTCGCAAAGAGAGCTTGTTATGCCTTATTTCTTATGTATTTCGATGAAATGCTTAAACGAGCGGTCATAAGTTTTCTCTTCTTCTTCCGAGAAATAACATGCCGGCAATTGGTTTTTCTTGCGGTGATACTCAATACAATCGCAGCATATTCCTTTTCGAGGGCATGGCTCATAAGTACAATTGCATTTATCCATATTTTTTTTGATATTACACATTTTCATATTGTTTCGTTTTAGGTTTAGTTTGGTAAAATGAAAAAATTTTATGGAAAAGATAAAATTAAACATTATTTTGTCTTCTCGTGGACAAACCCCCCATCAATCTTTCGTTCAAGTAATTATCTCGGCACTGTTGGGAGTTTTTCATTGTGTATTGACAGTTCTGAAAGTATTATTTAAAAAGTCAATTAGTTCCGAATAACAAAATTCGTGCTATTGATAATATCAAAATAGCAAGCCACACGTGCGACTTGCCATTTTGTAATAATATTTTCGGGCTGCCTAAACACGTTCCAAATCGACAGTAAAGTGCCGTAGAATTGGTGCTTCGCGAACAATTTTCAATCCGTTGGTTATCTCGTGGCGACGGTTGAAGACGTTTTTCAGCCCAGCCGCAATATAATCCATGTGATTATTGGTATAAACACGACGCGGAATTGCCAAACGAACAAGCTCTAATTCTGGATAACGATTCTGGCGAGTTTCTGGGTCGCGGTCGGCAAGCAAAGTGCCAATCTCGACACCACGCACGCCAGCCTCGATGTATAATTCGATGGCAAGGGTTTGTGCAACATAATGTTCGACAGGCAATTGCGGAAGAAATTTCTTCGCGTCAATGAAAACCGCGTGTCCACCAAAAGGTTCTAAAACAGGAATCCCGTACTCTTTTAGTTTATTACCAAGATATGCAACCTGCTTAATACGTGTTTCAAGGTAGTCAAACTCAACAACTTCGCGCAAACCTTGAGCAAGTGCGTTCATATCTCGCCCAGACATTCCGCCGTACGTCAAATATCCCTCGAACATAATATTATATACGCTTGCTTTTTCTTGAAGCTCTTTGTCGCGAAACGCAATGAAACCGCCAATATTAACAATTGCATCTTTCTTGCTGCTCATTGTCATGGCATCTGCAAGGGCGTACATGTCGCTAACAATCTCTCGTATCGACTTTTCTGCGTATCCTTTTTCGCGAAGTTTTATAAAATACGCATTTTCGGCAAATCTGGCAGAATCGTAAATAACAGGAACGCCATATTTATCGGCTACGGCACGCACTTGACGCATATTTTCTAACGAAACAGGCTGTCCTCCAGACGAGTTGCAAGTAACCGTTACAATAATCATCGGGATTCTTTCCACAGGATTTTCGTTCAGCACTTTTTCAAGTTTGGTAATATCTATGTTACCCTTGAACGGATGCTCCAACGCACTGTTAAATGCCTCATCAATAGTACAATCGACAGCTTTTGCCTTGCGAAACTCAATATGACCTTTGGTTGTATCAAAATGCGTGTTGCCTGGAACAATGTCGTTTTCTTTCACCAAAACCGAAAACAAAACATTCTCTGCCGCCCTTCCTTGGTGCGTTGGCAAAAAATAGTCGAACCCAAAAAACTCTTTGATAGCATCTTTCATCTTGTAGTACGACGATGCGCCAGCATAGCTCTCGTCTCCAAGCATCATTTCCGACCATTGAACATCGCTCATTGCGCCTGTTCCGCTGTCGGTCAATAAATCAATAAAAACTTGGCTGCTCCGTAAATTAAAGAGGTTATAATTTGCCGTCTCAATCCACTCTTGGCGTTCTTGTTTAGTACTTTTACGGATGGTTTCGACCATCTTCATTTTGTATGACTCTGCAAATGGTAAATTCATAATAATAAATAGTTAATTGTTTAGGTTCTATGGTAGAACATTGTTGGTTAATAAATTTTCTGTTTGGTTCAATATTTG
>JAOZMU010000005.1 GCA_029934165.1 Bacteroidales bacterium | reverse complement strand
AGTTCTTTGCAATGTGTTAAATATCAGGATGTAATGGCGAAGTCAGAAACTTGAGATACTTATTACGTGTTTTGCGGCAAGGATTGTAGCGGTAGCTCGCCGCAGTGTTTTGCGTTTTTTTGGCTACCGTTGGCGGGGCGACCAACGGAAGCCCCCGCCAACGGTATTGCCAAAAACGCAAAACGCAAGGCGACTATGAGCGGAAAGCCTGTTTGCCGCCCCAATTATTATTCTTTTTTATGAACTATTTGTTTTATGAATTTTCTCTGACTTTGTTGCGTAAGTGAGTCATATTCAGCAAATAGTTTTGTGAATCTACATTGCTGAGTCTTTGTCCTCGAAAATGTCAAGCAAAGTATTTTTGAGTGTCGAAAAGAAATTCCCTTTTTTGGGTTTTTTGATTTCGGTTGCTTCTTGTTTTACCTCAGGTTCTTCTTTTTCGGTTTCTGCATCTGGTGTTGTTTCTTCGCTTTGCAAGTTTTCTATTTTTTCTTGCTTTGCAGATTTGTCTCTGTGCTGATAGCCTTTAAGCAGTAGTCCAAGTACGGTTGAGAACATTGGTTCTTTTACGTCTTCGGGTAGCTTGTCGATTTTGTACTCGGATGGCATTCCGAGCCGTACATCGAGGCTGGTACGGTATTTTACGAGTACTGGCAGGTGTTTTAGTAATGCGCCTCCGCCTGTTAGTGCGATTCCCGCTCCTAATTTATTTAGGTATCCTGATGCTTCGATTTCGTAATATACGCCATCAATGATTTCTTCCATACGTGCTTGGATGATGTGTGCCAAGCTCTTGAAGCTGATTTCTTTTGGTGCGCGACCACTTACTCCGGGAATTGTTACAACTTTATCGTCGGGTGCGTACTCTCCAAGTGCTGAACCGTATTGCACTTTTAGGGCTTCGGCGTAACGGCTTAAAATGCTGCAACCTTCTCTTATGTCGCGAGTTACAACGTGTCCGCCAAATGGAATTACGGCAGTGTGGCGAATTACTCCATCGCTAAATACGGCTATGTCTGTTGTTCCGCCGCCGATGTCCACGAGTGCTACTCCGGCTTCTTTTTCGTCTTCTGTTAGCACAGATTCTGCTGATGCTAAAGGCTCAAGAATCATTTTTATGACGTTGAGTCCGCAACGGTTAATACATTTTGTGATGTTTGTTGCCGATGTACTTTGTCCGATGACAATGTGGAAATTTGCCTCTAAACGTTTGCCAGCCATGCCAACTGGCTGCTTGACACCTATCTCTTTATCAACGGTATAGCTTTGTGGTATGACGTGTATTATCTCTTCGCCGGCTTCGATTGGGATATTGTACATATCGGTACGCAACGCCTCTACATCGGCGGTTGTGATTTCGTTGTACGGGTTTTCGATGTGGCGATAGCCTCGGTTGCGTGTACTGCGTATGTGCTGACCAGCAATGCCCACGTAAACATCTTTGAATTTAATGTCCGACATTTTTTCGGCTTCGGATACAGCTTTTTGTATGGCAGCGGCTGTTTCTTCGATGTTTAGTACAACGCCACGTTTTACTCCACTGGATTTGGAGCGTCCAACACCAAGTACTTCAATCTTGTTGTTGTGAACTCTTCGCCCAACAATGGCAACGATTTTGGTCGTCCCGATGTCGATGGCTGCTAAAATATCATTTTTCTGGCTCATATAGAAAATTGTTAAGTAGTTTGCTTTTTCTTTATACTATTTGCGAAGGCTTGTTAATCGGCTTTTTCGCAAACGACTTGGTTTTCGTATTTTAAAACTATTCTCGAATATTGATTCCAGCCTTTGTTACTCAGACCCTCGGTATATAAAACCCTGAGTTTAAACAGCTTATCGTCCAACTTTTGGGCTGAACCAAGTTCGATAATATGGTTGCCAACGCGCGGAATTAGCTCAATGCTTTTTTTGTCGTTGACATAGATTTGAACAAATTGTGCTTTCCAAAATTCGTCCTCGCTAATTTTCAGTGCTATTTTGTAAATATCTTGCACCAAATCTTCATTGGTGTTGCTGAATATGTTGAACACTTTTGACTTGGCGATTGGGCTTATTACATCGGGGATAGTTCCCGTTGCGACCAAAATATGAGGCGAATATTTGTAATTACTTTTCAATATAGTTCCTTCTTTATCAATAAAATAGCTGTTCGAGAAATTGTCGATAATTCTGATTATCGGAATTCGTTGCTCAACATCGACTTTCAGCACGCCATCAATGGTTTTGTAAACTTGCGTGTGCTTTACGGGTGCGAGCGATTCGACATATTTTTCAAGTTGGGCAATGTTTATTCTTTCAATCGGAAAGCCGATAACTTTTTCGTTTGTTTGGATAAGCTCAATCAACTCGTCTTTTTCGAGCAGGTGTTTTTTTGCGTTGTCGCTAAACGAAATTTCTATTTTATTACAAATAATTTCGTCTTGCTTCTGCTCCGAAAAACCTATCGCCACAACGAGATAAATCGCCACGACAAACCAAAATACTATGCTTTGCTTCCTGTTCATTTTGTTTTATGTAAAAGCAATTCTTTAATAGGTTTCACAAGTTCGTCGATGTTGCCTGCGCCCAGTGTCAGAACAACGTCGGTTTTTTTTTCGCGTAAAATATCAATCACATCATCGCGGGTGCAAAGTGTTTTTTCGGGATTGGAAATTTGGTCAAATATCAGTCGCGAGCTAACGCCCTCAATCGGCTCTTCGCGCGCAGGATAGATGTCCAATAGGATTATATCGTCCAAAAAATTCAAATACTCGGCAAACTGCGGTGCAAAATCGTGAGTTCGTGTGTATAGATGTGGCTGAAAAACGCCTGTTATTCGCCGATGCGGGAATAATTTCCGCACCGAAATAATGGTGGCTCTAAGCTCTTCGGGGTGATGCGCATAATCGTCAATGTAAACATTATCAGGCTGTTCGATGTGAACCTCGAAACGCCGTTTTATGCCGCGAAATGTTCCAATCGCATTGCGGATTTTATCGTTTGGCACACCAAGCAACGATGCTACCGACATGGCAGCCACCGCATTTTCGACATTGATTATTCCTTTAATGCCTAAGCTACAATCTTTTATCTTATTATCAATGGGTGCAACAAAATCGAAAATGTAATTCAATTTTTCGATTCGCACATTCTCTGCACGAAAACCTGCATATTTGGCATCAAAAGAATAATTGTAAAGATGGTAGAAATGAGGCTTTTGTGGCTTTATTTCTACTCCTTGTTTTATTAATAAATTACCGTTCTTCTTTGTTTTTCCAGTAAATTCGGAAAAAGCCGCTTTCATGGTTTCAAAATCGCCGTAAATATCCAAATGGTCAGGGTCGGCAGATGTTATCAACGCCGTATGCGGTTCAAGATGCAAAAACGAGCGGTCGTATTCATCGGCTTCAATTACAACATAATCGCTATTTGTGTCGAGCAACAAATTGGTTTTATAATTCAACGAGATGCCGCCAAGAAAAGCACTGCAACCAAAACCCGAATGCTGCAAAATGTGAGCAACCATCGTCGAAACTGTTGTTTTTCCGTGTGTTCCGGCAATGGCAATTCCCTTTTTTGTTTTTGTTATTATGCCCAAAACTTCGGCACGTTTTTTCAACTCAAAACCTTTCTCGCGGAAGAAATTCATCTCGACAGAATTTTCAGGAATCGCAGGTGTGTAAATTACGAGCGTGTCATTTTTTAGCGTAAAACAACTCGCAATCATTTCAGAGTTATCAACATAGTGAATGTCAATGCCTTCCGCTTCAAGTTCCGATGTGAGAACCGTTGAAACACGGTCGTATCCTGCTACATTTTTTCCGATAGCCTTGAAATATCGCGCCAAAGCACTCATTCCAATACCTCCGATGCCAATCAGATACACATTTTTTATATTCACTAAATCGTTCATTTATAATAATTTAAACTTATATTTTATGATTTTGATTTTAATCTGAAAAGCTCGTCAGCAATTTCTTTGGCTGCGTCTGGTTTTGCCATATCGGCAATTTTTTTTGCTAATAAATTTTGCTCCTTTTCATTATTAATCAAATTTATAGCCTCGTCTAATAATGTTTCGACAGCATTTTTATTTTCGACCATCTTTGCGGCATTCTTCTTCACGAGAGCCATCGCATTTTTTGTTTGATGGTCGGCAGCAACATTTGGCGACGGAACTAAAATTGTGGGCTTTTGCACCAGACAAAGCTCCGATATTGTTCCTGCTCCTGCGCGCGCAACAACCACATCTGCTGCGGCATACGCCAAATCCATACGTCCGATAAACGCTTTTACTAATATATTTGTAGTTCCCGATTTTTCGACTGCTTTGCGCGTTTCTTCGTAGTAATATTTCCCGCTCTGAAGCACGATTTGAATATCGTTCACCTTCTTAATTTTCTCAATATGAGCAACAACACTCTGATTCATCGCCTTTGCTCCACCGCTACCGCCGAGTACCAAAAGTGTCTTTTTGCTTTTGCTTAAACCAAAAAAATCTAAACCTTCGTTTTTCATGTTTTGGTTGATTAACAAGTCTTTACGAACAGGATTTCCTGTTAGCAATATTTTTTCGGGCTTGAAAAAAGCCTCCATACCATCGTAAGCCACACAAATTTTCTTAGCACGCCGACCAAGTATTTTATTTGTTACGCCGGCGTACGAGTTTTGCTCTTGGAGCAATGTCGGCACGCCTCGCAAAGATGCCATAAACAACACAGGACCACTTGCATAGCCACCAACTCCAACAGCAACATCTGGACGAAAATCCTTGACAACTTTTCGCGCTTTCAGCAGACTGGCAGCCAAGCGAAACGGAAATTTGAGGTTGCTCAGCGTCAATCGGCGAGCAAAACCGCTAACGGGCAACCCGACAATTTCGTATCCAGCTTTTGGCACGCGTTCCATCTCAATGCGCCCTTCTGCCCCGACAAACAAAATCTCTGTCGCAGCATCTGCATCGCGCAGTGCGTCTGCAATTGCAATTGCCGGAAAAATGTGTCCGCCAGTTCCTCCGCCGCTGATTATTACTCTCATATTTAGTTGTTTTCCATATTTTCTTCGTAAAAAGCAAAAGCCGTCGGAAATTCAACCTCGTATTTTTCGCTTCCAAAGCGTACTGCCTTCTCGATTTTGTGGCGACGCTTGGCTACAATATTTGAAAAATTAATTCCTAAAACTTCTATCATGCCATTTATTCTCTTTCGCTTATTTTCAGGTAATGATAATTTAGCAATAAATAAATGTGTTTTTAGATTGTAATCGAATAATGCAAACTCGTCATAATTTTCACTATCGGGTTTAAGGATATAATCAACTTCTTTATTTGATTTTCGATTGTTTGTGTCCGAATCAACCATAAAAAAGTTATCCCATAACCAACCTTTATTTTTTTTCAAACTGGAGTCAAAATGCTCCAATTGTCCATTATAAGGTTTCTCTTTACGATTCTTGTATCTTCCATTTTCCCAGTTGGCTTTATCGTAAAATTCTTCCGAGCAAAGTTGAATTTCGGTGTATGCACACAAACCTTTCTGGCAGTGCAACAGATTCATTACTACGTCAATATATTTATTTTTCCGAGAATCATACTTGCTATGCTTGCCACTTTTTTCGTCTTTTTCTTCCTGTTTTTTATATTCCGTCGAAAGAATTTTGGTTTTGTCAATTTTCCTCATTCTGCGTCAATTTTCCAATCCAACGACTCAGCAATTTTTTTATATTCTTCCCATAGTTTTTTATGCTCGTTATTATAAGTATTATTCTGTTTTTTCATTTCTTGTAGCCTAACGCCAATTTCGGAAAGCTCAAAAAGCCTTTTTTGTCTTTCTGGATTTCCATCTAACTCTAAATCAAAGAGTTTCCCTAATATCGAATCCCAGCGTAAATATTTTGGCTGGATAAAATAATTCTCTAAACTACGCTCGCCTTTGTAATATTTATCTTGCATCAACTCATTATTCTCATCAAATTTCAACTCGACAATTTCCCAAGGCTCAAATTGTGAGGCAATTACAGGACTGTGTGTTGCAAAAAACAACTGCGTATCGCTACCTGCCAAATCGACATATTGATTTATCAGTTTTTTTTGAGTGTTTGGAAACAAAGAACGTTCAGGCTCATCAATTAAAATTACAGAACCTTTGGTATTCAACGAATAAAGAGGAACTAACGATAAAACAATTTGTTTCGTTCCTGTGCTTAAAAACTCGAATGGAATTATCTCATCTGTCCCAATTCGTTTTATTTGTATAAAATCAAGATTTCGTACATCTTTGATATTTTCTTCGACAACCAATGAGAAATCAAACAACAACTCGTTCAAAAACGAAGTCGCAATTTTATGCAATGGGCTTTCGTTTTTTTCCTCCCATTCTTTAATTTCTTTTACAATATCTATGCTCTTTTCCTCGGCAATTAATTCATCGACTTTCTTTAGCTTAAAATTTGCTTTTTTATTCTGATACAACCTAATTCGTTGGTAAATGGCTTGCCATATTTTCTTAATATTTGCACCATTTAAATCGACACAACTATCTAAATTATAGCCTTCATCAACCCCGGTTGTCTCATCAAAGCGAATATCGTGTCTCATATCCGCAGGAAAATTCACATAGGCACGTTTTATTTTATTAATAAAATTTCCAAATCCAGTTCTTCCGCTATCACTAAGTTTGTTTTCCTTAACGTAGAGCGAGTATTCTTTTTGGTTTATGTTGAACTTTACTGTCAGTTCAGCTTTCTTGGGAACTGACTCATATTCAGTTATTTGTTCATTTGTTTTATGCTTACAGATATAAATAAAATCTTTTATCAGCCTAAGAATCATAGTTTTGCCTGTCCCATTTTGCCCGATGAAACACACCTTCTCAAGTGGTTTGCCTGCTTTTTGGTGTCCAACAGGGTAAGTCAAATCAATGGATAAATCCTTAAATTGATAATAGTTTTTTATGTCTATCTTGCTTATTTTCATTTATATACAATCAATTACACTACCGTTGTTTCTTGTGTCGTTTCTACTGCAATTGGCTCTTGTTTTTCTTCGTCCAACTCTCCTTTTTCAAGCGTACGGCTGATGCTGATAACCATGCCAAGTGCCAAACTCGTGAAAACTATTGATGTTCCGCCCATGCTGATAAATGGCAAAGGCTGCCCCGTTACGGGAATTAAATTTACGGCGACTGCCATGTTCACCATAGCCTGCAAAACCAGCGAGATTGTCAGCCCGATGGCGAGAAATGCAGGGAAAGCCCGCGAACTTTTTTTGACAATAATACCTGTCCTGAATAATAGGTATAAATACAGAAACACGACAAATAAACCGCCAATTGAACCATATTCTTCTACTATTATTGCAAAAATAAAATCGGAATATGGGTGTGGCAAAAAGTTTCGTTGCATGCTTTGCCCCGGACCACAGCCTGTCATTCCGCCCGAAACTATTGCAATTTTCGATTGGTCGACCTGATAATTTTTTCCTTCTGACCCGTTTATAAAATTTTCTATTCGGTTTTTCCAAGTGCTGAGTCGTCCTTTGTCGGGAGCGAGCATTGCCAACATAAGAATAAAAGACACAGCACCAATGAGTATTGCTACGAGTTTGAGCAGTTTTTTTATGCTTATTCGCCCAATAAACATCAGCAGCCAAGCTGTTGTAAATAGCAAAAAAGCGGTCGAAAAATTTGCGGGCAAAATGAGTCCACAAATGATTGCAGTTGCCGTAATTATTGGCTTATATGCCGCATCTAAAGATAGTTGCGAGTCTTGGTTTTGCGACAAAATTCGTGCGATATACATCAACAGAGCAATTTTTGCAAGGTCGGATGTTTGAAAATCAATGCCAATTCCGGGCAAAGTCAACCACCGCGAGGCTTCGTTACGCGTAACTCCAAAAAACAATGTTATAAGCAATAGCGGAATTGCTGCATAATAAAAAACTAATGCCAGCTTAGAAAATACTCTGTAGTGTATCCGATGCGTAACATAAACAACAAAAACACCCAGTATAAGAAATTTCATGTGCCGAAGCAAATAGTAGGTGGTGTTACCAGCTTTGTACTTGTACGCCAGCGTGCCTGTCGAGCTATAAACGGCAAGCAACGAAAACAAGAACAGCCCAACAATGACCGCCCATAGTACTTTATCTCCTTTGAAATATCGTGTTAGGAATTGTCTCATGTTTATTTACGTAGCTTAAAGTTTTTTTACGTACTTCTTAAATTGATTTCCTCTATCTTCGTAATTGTCAAATAAATCGAAACTTGCACAACATGGCGACAAAAGCACAGTGTCGTCCTTTTTTGCAAGATTATATGCAGTATTTATTGCTTCGTCCATCGACATTGCATCAAGAATAACAGGTATTTCTGCCTCAAAAGTATTGTGAATTTTTTTAGAATCTTTGCCAAGACAAATTATTGCTTTGACTTTATCGCGCACTAAATCAAGAAGTTCAGTATAATCGTTTCCTTTATCAACGCCACCAACTATCCAAATTGTTGGCGTTTTCATGCTTTCGAGAGCGTACCAAGTTGAGTTAATATTAGTTGCTTTCGAGTCGTTAATATACGTAACCCCGCGTACTTTACAAACCATTTCAAGACGATGCGGAATTGCGCTGAAATCTGCTAAACTATTGCGAATATCGGATTTTCGTATTTCGTTAACACGCGCTGCAATGCCCGAAAACATTGAATTGTAAGTGTTGTGTTGACCTTGTAATGCTAATTCTCGAATCGTCATGGTGAATAAATCGTTTTTTATGTTTATGTTTATTTCTCCGTCTGTAACAAATGCTCCGCCTGCTCCAAAAATTTCATTGTTTCCCTGAATTTTAATCGAACAAGGCAAAAGTTGTGCTTCAAGTTTGCGTTTTTTGACTTCGCAGTTAATAACCTCATCATCAGCGCAATATATTAAACAATCATTCTTTGTTTGATTTTGCGTAACCTTAAATTTAGAATCTATATATTTCTGAAAATCATTGTCATATCTATCAAGATGGTCTGGTGTTATGTTCGTAATAACGGCAATGTCGGCACGAAAATCAATCATTCCATCTAACTGAAAACTACTTAGTTCCAATATATATATATCAAAATCGTTTTCTGCAACTTGCCGTGCGAAGCTTTTGCCAATGTTACCAGCAACTCCAACATTATAGCCAGCGTTTTTATAAATAGCATAAATCATTGACGTTGTGGTAGTTTTGCCATTACTGCCCGTTATGCAAATCTTTTTAGCATTGGTAAAACGTCCTGCAAATTCTATTTCGGAAATTATTGAAATTCCAATCTCACGAGCTGCAATAATTATTGGTGCAGAATCAGGAATACCGGGGCTTTTGACTATTTCATCGGCGTTTAAAATCAACGATTCCGTATGTTGTCCAGATTCTGAAATTATGTTTTGCTGTGCAAGTTGCTCTGCATATTTCGATTTAATTTGGTTATAATCAGACACAAAGACATCAAAGCCTTTGGCTTTCGCCAAAATAGCTGTCCCAACACCGCTCTCGCCCGCACCTAAAATAACCAATCTTTTGCTCATAGTGTCTAATTAAGTATTCTTACAAAAGTTCTTACGCTTTTTATTAGCCTAAGTTGTTAATTCACAGCTTAAACGTTTCATAAAAAATGGGTCTAAGACCTTACCTCATTTTTAGAGTTATAATTGTTATGACAGCTAAAATAATTCCGATAATCCAAAACCTCGTAACAATCTTAGGCTCAGGATATCCACTTTTTTGATAATGATGATGCAACGGAGCCATTTTAAATATCCGTTTCCCAACTCCTGTTTTTTTGCGTGTGTATTTAAACCAGCCAACTTGCAAAACAACTGAAAGACTCTCGATGAAAAACACGCCACAAAGCACCGGAATTAGCAATTCTTTACGTATCACAATTGCAAGTACTGCGATAATTCCGCCCAATGTCAAACTTCCTGTGTCACCCATGAACACTTGCGCTGGGTAGGAATTATACCACAAAAATCCTATCGTCGAACCGATGAATGCACTCATGAAAACAACAAGCTCGCCAGCATTTGGGATATACATAATGTTCAGATAATCGGAATATATCACGCTACCAGACACATACGCCAAAATACCAAGTGTTCCGCCAATTATTGCAGATGTACCCGTTGCCAGTCCGTCTAATCCATCTGTCATATTTGCACCGTTGGAAACAGCTGTTACAATGAAAATTACGGCTAATAGAAACACAATCCAAACGCCCGTATCTTTTGCTCCTTCGGGTAAAAAACTGACAAGTTTTCTATAATCAAATTCGTTGTTTTTATAAAAAGGAACATTTGTCGCAGTAGATTTCACATCTTCAGATATGTAACTTTCTGTTTTACAAGGGTCTCGTTTTACAACCAATTCTTTGATATTATTTTCATTTATGGTGTATGTTTGCCTCACAACTACCTCATCGTTAGTCAATAACACAATTCCTACGATAAGCCCAAGCCCTACTTGTCCTAAAATTTTAAACCTTCCTTTTAATCCCTCTTTATCTTTCTTAAAAACCTTAATATAGTCATCAATAAAGCCAATTAAACCCAGCCATAACGTGGTGATTAACAGCAAAATAACATAAATATTCTGTAGTTTTGCAAAAAGCAATGTTGGAATAACAATGGAAGCAATTATGATAATTCCCCCCATTGTTGGTGTTCCTTTTTTCTCGTATTGCCCTTCGAGTCCCAAATCTCGGATTTCTTCGCCAATTTGTTTTTTCTGTAAAAACCTTATTAGTTTCTTGCCGTAAAGCATTGATATTATGAGAGATGTAATTATGGCAAGCCCCGAACGAAACGAAATGTAATGAAACATTCCAGCTCCGGGAAAATCTAAACCATCAAGATATGTAAATAAATAATATAGCATTTTGTGTGTTTGTCAATACAATTTTAGTCAGCAAATAAGCCAAACATTTCCTGAACAATTTTTTTGTCGTCAAAAGGAAATCGCTCTCCTTCAATCTCTTGGTACGTTTCGTGCCCTTTTCCGGCAATCAAAATAATATCGTCTTTTTGTGCCATCAAAACAGCAGTTTTTATTGCTTCGCGTCTGTCAGCGATATTCAAAATAGTCCGAAGTTCCTCTCTTTCAAGTCCTTGCATCATATCTTCGATGATTGATTTTGCAGACTCGTTACGTGGATTGTCTGACGTAAAAATAGTTTTAGAGCTATTTTTTACAGCAATCTTTCCCATTTCGGGGCGTTTTGTTTTATCGCGATTTCCACCTGCTCCAACAACTGTAATTACTTGATTATTTGCGCCTTTCAACTTGTTGATGGCATCTAAAACATTTTGCAAAGCATCTGGTGTGTGCGCATAATCGACGATTGCCGTGATTCCATGCGTTGAACAAATTGTTTCAAAGCGTCCACGGACAGAACTCAAAACGCTCATAGCTGTCAATGTTTCGGTTTTATCTTGCCCAAGTAGTATCGCAACTGCATAGCAAACCAGCAAGTTAGATACATTGAAATGCCCTGTAATCTTTGTCCAAATTTCGGTTCTATCAACATCAAGTAGCATTCCGTCTATGTGCATTTCGATAGCCCTTGCACGAAAATCCGCCATTCTTTTTGTAGCAAATGTATTTTTCTGTGCCACAGTGTTTTGCAGCATTATATTTCCATTTTTATCGTCAATATTTGTAATAGCAAATGCCGTTTTTGGCAAACCATCGAAAAACTGTTTTTTTGCCTTCAAATACTCTGCAAATGTTTTATGATAATCAAGATGTTCGTGCGTCAAATTTGTAAAAACACCGCCAGCGAATTTCAATGCTGCAATGCGCTGTTGTACAATGGAATGCGAGCTAACTTCCATAAAACAAAAATCGCAATTAGCATAAACCATCTGGGCTAAAATACGATTTAAAACAACCGAATCTGGTGTTGTATGCTTTGTTTTTTGTTCGGTTTCATCAATACAAATTTTCACAGTCGAAAACAACCCAACTTTATAACCCAAATTTTTAAAAAGCTGCCAAAGTATTGTAGCACAAGTTGTTTTACCATTTGTGCCAGTAACACCTATTAGCTTTAATTTTTTGGACGGATAATCATAAAAAGCAGATGCCAATTCGCCAAGAGCTTTAGATGTATCCGAAACAATGACGTATGTAACGCTATCTATTTTATTTTCAACATCTTGCTGACAAATAATGGTTTTTGCTCCGTTCCGAATAGCTTGGTCAATGTATTGATGTCCATCGGATTGAGTGCCCGAAACAGCAACAAAAGCAGAATTTTGCTTCACATCGCGCGAATCTAAGCACACAGAACTGACCATAACATCGTCATATCCAATAACTTTGTAGCCCGAAACTTTTTGCAATATGTCTTTTAGCTGTTTCAATTATTTATTTTTTAACTTAATTCAATTTCAATAACATCTCCGGGACGAATTTTTTTTCCGGGCTTCATCGATTGCCGAATCACTTTTCCACGCCCTTTAATCTTAACTTTTAGCCCAACATTTTCCAGAATAAAAAGTGCATCTTTCAGCCCCATATCCAATACTTTAGGCACTTCGCCTTGCTTCACATTTCGGTCATCGAAGGAAACAAAATCGTTATGCCGTTTGGTTGCGACCCAATTATTATTTACGTCCTCGTTTTTAACCGGAATTTTAAGAAACTGAAAAACCTTTTCAAGCTCAAATCTGTTTCCACTTTTCGAGTACGGAATTTCTTTCTGTACAAGTGTTTTTTCTGGATTTATCGGGTCATACATATCCAACGACGTTGCAAAAATTTTATCCGCAATGTTTTTAAATACTGGCACTGCTACTTCATTTCCATAATACGAAAAAGGCGAAAGCGTAGTAATCGCCACAATACAGGAATATTTTGGCTTGTCTGCCGGAAAAAACCCAGCAAACGACGCTAAATACGCCTTTTGATTTTGGTGCATATACCCACTGTCTCTATTAGCAATTTGTGCTGTGCCTGTTTTACCAGCTATTTTGTATTTATCATTTTTTAAGTTCTGCGCCGTCCCCCTTTCAACAACTCCAACCAGCATTTTTTTTGCTTTCTCAATGGTTGCCTGCGAGCAAATTGCACTGTTAATAACCATCGGATTGAATCGTTTCACACTTTTACCATGTTGCCTTATCTCGTTGATAAACATTGGCTTCATCATTTTTCCGTTGTTGGCAACTGCGTTGTAAAATGTCAAAGTTTGCAACGGAGTCAAATGCACCTCGTAGCCAATCGACATTTGTGGAAGCGTAACTTTTGTCCAATGTTTATCGCCTGGATATTTTATTAATGGCGTTCCTTCGCCAGATAATTTTATGTTTAATTTATCCTTTAAATTCATGCTATACAGCCTATCAACAAATTGTTTAGGTCTGTCGTAATAGTGTTTCGAGATTATTTTCGACACTCCAACATTCGATGATAACTCGAAAGCCTGTTGCACCGTGATAGTTCCGTAACCTCCTTTATGACTGTCTCTTATGGGAAAACCATAGTACCGCACAATGCCGCCATTCGTATTAACTTTTGTGTTTAAATTTACATAACCGTCTTCGAGAGCAACCAAAAGCGAGGCAAGTTTGAAAGTTGAGCCTGGCTCTTTACTTTCTCCGATTGCGTAATTATACGCTTCGTAAAATTCATCGGTTTCGTTGTCGCTTTTTTTCAAGTTGGCAATCGCCTTGATTTTTCCCGTTGCAACCTCCATTACGATAGCTGTTCCGTGAAGAGCATTTTTCTTGCGAAGTTGCTCTAACAGAGCATTTTCCGTTGCATCTTGAATTGCCAAATCAATGGTAGTAACAATGTCTTTTCCATCTTGTGGCTCAACTTCGTTTCCATCGTTCACTGGCATCCAAATATCATGCGAAAGCAACTGCATTAAACGGATTCCGGCAACGCCACGTAACTCATAATCATAGGCTTGCTCAATTCCAACAATGCCATTTGTTGTCCCGCTTTTGTCTTCTGCCATGTATCCAATTGTTCGTTTTGCAAGCAAACGCTGTGGATACATTCGTTCGTTTTTTTGTATTTTTATAAAGCCGCCTTTGTACTTACCGCGTCGAAAAATGGGAAACTTTGCCATCCGTTTCATTTGCGAATAATTTGCATCGCGTTTTATTAACAAATAACGATTGCGTTTTTTGCGAGCCTCTCGAAGCAAAGAACTATATTCCGATGCCTCTCTATCTTTCAGTAATTCAGCCAAATGCCAAGCTAAAGAATCGACATTATCTTCAAATTTAGATTCAGTAAGTCCATCTGCCAACAAATCCATGCGGATTTCGTAAAACGGAACAGAGCTTGCCAATAAACGCCCATCGTGCGACAAAATATCGCCACGAATAGATGGTATAATTATATCTTTTTGAGTTAGTTCGGTGGCTTTTTTCTTCCACTTATCGCCCTCGACAAATTGCAAATAAAAAACCTTGCCCATGATAACAAGAGCAAGCGAAAGTGCGAAAATATAAATTACACCCAGCCGCCAAACAATGTCTTTTTTTATTTGCATTATTTTATTTTATGTTTCTTCACACAATGTAATTCATTCAATATCTGAGATATAAGTATCCTGTATTTTTTAATATTGAGACAACGATTTACTATTTGACTGAAAATCAGCAAATAATGGTATAGGTTAATTTAATCTTCGTTTTAATAATTATTCGTTGTTCTCTTTTTCGCGAATTTCAATTTTTATCGGCGGAAGTTTCGACTCACTAATTTCTATCTCGTTTTCCTCGACCAATTTCACAACTTCGGTTTGGTTGCTACTAAACATTAATTCAGAGGCAACCGTAATCGACTCAGCTTTAAGGTCTTTAATCTCTTTTTTTAGTTTCTCGCTTTTCCGAACCAATGTTTCGGCATGAAAACGATTAGCAATGTAAACAATAGCCAACGCCGTCATGAATAAAACAAAAGGCATTTGGCGCACAACCCAATCGCGAGTTAAAATTGTTCCATCAAGTATTCCTCGAAAGAAATTTTTGCGTTTTGGTTTTTGTTTCGCTTTTTTTTGCTCAACAGGCTCTTTATTAACTTCTTCGGTATCAATTGTATCTTCGTCGAACCGAATTTCCTCTTCGGGCTTGACAGTGTTCTCAATTTCAATCTCTACTTTACGATTCAGCTTGTTAAGTAAGTCATCCATAGTGTTTTATATTCTTTTTGCAATACGCAATTTAGCACTTCTCGCTCTGTTATTTATTGCAAGCTCGTTGTTGGTGGCAATAATAATTTTTTTATTTACGGCTTCAAACGGAGTCGAAAAATTGCCATAAATCATATCTTTTTCGATTTTACCGTCAGTATTTCCTGCTCGGATAAAATTTTTCACCAATCGGTCTTCGAGCGAATGATAGGTCATAACTACCAATCGTCCATTGGGTTTTATAGCATCTGTTGTTTTTTCGAGAAACCGTTTCAAAACCTCCATCTCTTTGTTGACCTCAATACGAAGTGCCTGAAATAGTTTGGCAAGATACTTATTTTCGTTATACTTTGGTAAACAGCTATTTATCACTTCAATCAACTGTCTTGTTGTCGTAATTTTTTCTGTATCTCTACTAATAATAATTGTATCGGCAAGTTTTCCGGCATTTTTTATTTCTCCATAAACTCTAAAAATCGTTGCCAATTGGGGTTTTGAGTATGTTTCAATCAATTCTTTAGCCGAAAATTTTGCGGCATTATTCATTCGCATATCCAATTCTGCATCATACCGAAACGAAAAGCCGCGCTCTGCAACATCAAATTGATGTGATGAAACGCCTAAATCGGCAAGTATTCCGTCAACTTTTTCGAAGCCAAAATGGCGTAAAAAATTGTTAAAATATTTAAAATTATGTCGAACAAAAATAAACCTATTAGACTCATTAACAGACTCTTGCAAGTATCTGGCATTTTCAACAGCATCTTCGTCTTGGTCGAAGGCAATGAGTGTGCCGCCGTTAAGTTTTTTCAATATCTCGCGCGAATGTCCACCTCCACCAAAAGTTACATCGACATAAGTTCCTTGTGGGTTAATATCCAACCCATTAAGGCATTGGTCGAGCATTACTGGTATGTGATATTCCGAATCCGTCATTTGCTTATTGTTAATATTTCAAAAAATCTATGTCAAAGGCGAATTGCCCATTATGTTTTCGGCAAGCGATGCAAAATCTTCAAGATTTAGTTCTGCATTTTCGTATTTTTCTGTTGCCCATATTTCGATTTTTCCGTCCAATCCTGCAAGGACAACGTTTTTTTCAATATCTACCAATTCGAGCAAACGTTTCGGAATTAGCAATCTATTGTTTGAGTCGAGCGAAACCTCTGCTTTGCCACGATGAAATTCGCGTAAAAATTTGTTGTGTTCGCGATTATACGGATTGATTCGCGCTCGAATAAGTTCGTTTTGTCGCTCCCATTCGTCCATCGGAAAAAGCACCAAACATGGCTCAAAAATGTCTTTTTTGACGACAAACGACTCCGAAACAGATGTAGTCATCTGTTTTTTTAGTGCAGAAGGTAGTGATAGTCTGCCTTTTGCATCAATTTTGCATTGAAAGTCGCCAATAAATGTCGTCATCTTTTACACTCTAATGAATTTACAAAAATATACAATAAATCCCATTTTTCTCCACAATATACCACTTTTTCCCACTGAAATTTTGTTATTTATTAACTTGTTTTTAATCTATGCTGTAATTATTTGTTATTTAACAGCTTGTATTTTCTTTTTTTTTGCTACTGTCGGTGGGATTTGTAACGACACCGTCAGTGGTTACAAGTTGTTTGCTACGTAGGCGTTTTGCGGCAGGGATTGTAGCGGTAGCTTGCTGAAGTGGCTTGTGTGTTTTCGGACGTGTTTTGAGAGCGACCAACGGAAGCTCCTTAAAACACGTTTCCGAAACCACAAGGCACGAAGCAACTACAAGCGGAAAGCCCGATGCCGCCCTAAAATTATTGATTGTCATTTTTATCAGCAAAAACACGCATAACGTATTTTTTATTGGAAATTGATTTTTATGAACAAAATTATGTATTTATACGTGATGATAAATTTCTTTGTGAAAGAATTTTATCGACACAAAAAAAACAATAACTTTGTAAGTTCCGTTTATTAGATATTAAGAATTATCTGTTAAGAATTGTATATGGCTTATATTCAGGCAATAAAAGCTGAAAAAATATCATTTACATTTTTAATGTTTACTATTAATTTCTTTTTAGGCTGCTTCACAATTTTGGATAACCAACAGACAGCCAATTTTTTTGCGAAACCGATTTTTGACCTTAACACCTAACTACCAGATGAATAAACCAGTAATTAAAAAATATATTGATATTGACAAGGTTGTGAAAGCCAAAAATCCGCGCTTGCAAAAAATGTTACCTCGCTTTGTTTTCAACTATGTCAAGCGTGTTTTGCATCAGGACGAGATTAACGATTTTATACACAGGCACAACCATAAATCTGGGCTTGATTTTGTGCATGCCGTTTGCGATGAATGGAATATTGAGACGGAGATTATTGGGCAGGAAAATATCCCAAAAACTGGGCGTAATATTTTTGTTGCGAATCATCCGTGGGGAAGCTTAGATGGTTTGTTATTTATCTCATTGATAGAGAAATACTGTGGTGCGACGCGCTCGATAATTAATGATTTGTTGCTTAATTTAGAAAATTTTTCGCCGCTTTTTATCGGTGTCAATAAACACGGATTGAACACGCGGGAACGTATCAAACTTCTTGATGATGCTTTTGCTTCGGATTATCAAATTTTGCTTTTTCCATCGGGCTTGGTTTCGCGACGTATAAAAGGAGAAATTGTTGATTTAGACTGGAAGAAAACCTTTGTAACTAAGGCAGTTAAGCATAAACGCGATGTTGTGCCGATACATATTAGCGGAAGGTTGTCAAATTTTTTCTATAATCTGGCACGGACGCGAAAATTTTTTGGTCTGAAGGCGAATCTCGAAATGTTTTATTTGGCAGATGAGATGTACAAACTAAAAAACCAATCATTGACAATAACCATCGGCAGACCAATAGAATACAGCTTTTTCGATAAAAGCAAAATGCAAGCAGAATGGACGAAACTTATGCAAAGTTATGTTCACAATTTACCGAACGACGCAAAAATTTCTTTTGCCGATTATATAGGAAATAAAAATATTTAGGAATTATAGCCTCTGAAATTACAATATTTTTAGCATTAAATAGTTGTATATTAAGATAATAAAGCTGTAAAATAGTTTGGCTTTATCTCCAAACTCAGAAAGGAAAAATCATGCAAAAAATAATTTCGTCTGTGCCACGCGAAGCACTTGTTGCCGAATTGACAGAAGATAAGTTTGTGAGAATGACATCGTTAGGCAATAATAAAATTTATATCATCAACCACCATAATTCGCCAAATGTTATGCGCGAAATTGGACGATTGCGCGAGCTTTCGTTTCGAGACGGTGGCGGTGGAACTGGAAAAGAGGCAGACATTGATAGCTACGACACGGCGCAAACACCTTATCAACAGCTAATTGTGTGGGACGAAGCAGAGCGTGAGATTACTGGTGGCTATCGTTTTTTTAACCTTAAAGATGTTTCTTTTGATGAGAATAAGAAACCTATTCTTGCAACGACAAAACTTTTTCAGCTTTCGGACAAATTTATCGAAAATTATTTGCCGATAACAATGGAGTTAGGTCGCTCGTTTGTTCAACCAAAATACCAATCGACAAAAGTTGGCAGGAAAGCTATTTACTCGCTTGATAATCTGTGGGATGGGCTTGCGACACTTGTTGTAAACAATCCGCAAGTTGAGTATTTTTTCGGAAAAGTTACGATGTACACTCACTATGACATCGTAGCAAGGGATATTTTATTGCATTTTTTCAAACAAGAATTTCCGGACAAAGAAAAATTGCTATGTCCTCACAAACCTATTGAAATTGAGACAAGTAAGACGTTCTTGGATTCGCTGTTTACAGGAGAAAATTACAAGGAAAATTACAAAATTCTTTCTAAAGAAATCCGACAGCGTGGGGAAGTAATACCACCGATAATTAACGCCTATATGGGTTTGTCGCGTACGCCAAAAATATTTGGCACAGCAATAAATCATAATTTTGGCGGTGTAGAAGAGACTGCTATTTTAATGAGAATCAACGAGATACACGAAGTAAAGAAAAAAAGATATATTGCATCTTACTTAGAACAGATTGCAGAAAATAAAAAATAGTTATTATTAATAATTAGCTTATTGTCAACCCATGATTATCATTGTGGGCTGACAATAAATCATCGTTTCGCAATTTTTTGGCTTTATGGACAGACTAATTAGTAAAATTAATTCTGTGCTTATTTTTGTTTATGCTTAGACAACTAGAAAAAGTATTTAGCGGAGAATTATTTTCCGATGACACCACCAGAACTATCTATGCAACAGATGCTTCGCTGTACAGTGAAAAGCCAAAAGGTGTTGCAATTCCGAAAAATGAAACCGATTTAAAACTCCTTATTGATTTTGCAAATCAAAATAAAATTGGATTGATTCCGCGTACGGCAGGAACTTCTCTGGCAGGGCAAGTTGTTGGAAATGGGATAGTTGTCGATTTGTCAAAATACTTTCGTAGCATAATAGCAATTGATACTGAAAATCAATGGGTTGACGTTGAACCTGGTGTGGTTTTAGACGAGTTGAATGCAAAACTCAAAATGCACAGTTTGTTTTTTGCGCCCGAAACTTCGACTTCAAGTCGCTGTATGTTAGGCGGTATGGTTGGTAATAATAGTTGCGGTGCGCATTCGGTTGTTTATGGCAGCATGCGCGACCACCTGATTGAGGTTGATGCGCTTTTGAGCGATGGTACAAAAGTTACGTTTTCGGACTTGACAAAAGAGGAGTTTAAAAGAAAGCTGGAGCTGAAAAGCCTTGAGGGTGAGTTATATAGAAATATTTTCAATCTTTTATCTAATGAAATTAATGCACAGCAAATTATAGCGGAATATCCGGCGAAAAGCCTAAAACGACGAAACACAGGTTATGCGATTGATATTTTGTTAGATACGTGCATTTTCGGCAATTCCGATAAATTATTCAATTTTTGTAGTTTGATAGCTGGCTCGGAAGGAACTTTGGCGATTGCAACTCGTATCAGGCTGAATATAATGCCTTTACCACCACCTATCACTGGGCTTGTTGCTGCTCATTTCGATTCTATTGACGATGCACTGAGAGCAAATATTATTGCCCTAAAATACCTGCCAGAAGCTATTGAGTTGATGGATAACGTGTTAATTGAATGCACAAAAAGTAACAAGGCTCAAAACAAAAATCGCTTTTTTATTAAAGGAGACCCAAAAGCTATTTTGCTTATTGAGTTTTCGCGGTACGCTCGCGATGAAATTTCGGCAACTGTTGAAAAAATGAAAATAGAGCTTCGCGAAAATGGATTTGGTTATCATTTTCCGCTAATGTTTGACGCTGATATTCAGAAGGTTTGGGCATTGCGAAAGGCTGGGCTTGGGCTGCTTGCTAATATTGCAGGCGATAAAAAAAGCGTAACAGTTATTGAAGACACGGCGATTGATGTCAATGTTTTGCCAGAATATGCGTCCGAATTTTCTGCGATTTTGAATAGAATGGATTTGTCGTGTGTGTTTTATGCTCATGTTGGTTCTGGGGAATTACACCTGCGTCCGATACTTGACTTACGTGATAAAACGGATTTAAAGAAATTTGAGACCATCGCATTTGAGATAGCAAAATTAGTAAAAAAATATAAAGGCTCGCTAAGTGGCGAACATGGCGACGGGCGATTACGCGGGCGTTTTATCCCACTTATGATAGGCGATAATAATTATTCGTTGCTATTATCTATTAAAGAAACATGGGATAAAAACAGAATATTCAATCCAAATAAAATTACAGAAACTCCGCAAATTACCGCAAATTTACGTACTCAAATTGGAATGCCAATTAGAGAAATAAATACATTTTTTGATTTTGAAAAAACTAACGGCTTTGTCAGAGCAGTTGAAAAATGTAACGGCTCGGCAGATTGTCGTCGCTCGAATGAAATGGCTGGAAATATGTGTCCAACCTATCGCGCAACGCTGGACGAACACCAAACTACGCGCGCAAGAGCAAATTTATTGCGCGACTTTTTGAATAACCCCAAAATAGATAACCCGCTATCAAACAAGGATATATACGATTTGCTTTCCACTTGTTTATCTTGTAAGGCTTGCAAAACCGAATGTCCCGCAAATGTGGATATGGCTAAACTAAAAGCCGAATTTTTACAGCATTTTTACGACCACAACGGAACACCTTTTCGCACAAAATTAATTTCAAATATCTCTGCTATTTATTGGCTTTTTGCGCATATTCCATCGGTATTTAATTTCTTTGCAAGGTTTAAATTCGTAAATAAACTAATGGGAATTTCTACTTCGAGAGAAATGCCTATCCTTGCAAAAAGAACATTTCGTCAACTTTTTGCGAAAAATAGTGTCATAAACCCAAGAGGCAGAAAGGTTTATATTTTTTGTGATGAATTTACAAATCACATAGATGCAGAAATTGGCATGAAGGTAGTTTTATTGTTGCAGCAACTTGGGTACAATCCAACAATCTTAAAATCAGGCGAAAGTGGCAGAGCTTCGTTGTCGAAGGGACTTTTGCGAAAAGCTCGAAAAATTGCCGAAAACAACATAATCCAACTTGAAAAACAATGCACCGATGATTTTGCAATTATTGGAATTGAACCATCGGCAACACTCTCTTTTCGAGACGAATACCCAGAATTGGTATCTGCTAAATTTAAAGAAACAGCTGAAAAATTTAGTAATAGAGTTCTTCTGATTGATGAGTTTTTATCGCAAGAATTTAAGAAAAATAATATTTCTTCGGCGCAATTTACGACAGTAGAAAAGCGTGTTTTTTTTCACACTCATTGTCAACAAAAGGCATTGGTTTCTGGCGACTGCACACAGGTAATCTTATCAATTCCAGTTAATTATAATGCAACCGAAATTGAATCGGGCTGTTGCGGAATGGCAGGCGCGTTTGGCTACGAAGCTAAAAACTACGAACTTTCGATGAAAATTGGTGAATTAAAATTATTTCCTGCCGTACGGAAAATGTCTGACAACGAACTACTTGCAGCAGCAGGAACAAGTTGTCGGCACCAAATTTTTGATGGGACTGGTCGGCGTGCGCAACATCCTGTGGAAATTTTGTTTGATGCGCTGCCTAAGTAACTGTGATTTAATTAGATACAATAAATTTTATTGCTTTTGTTGTTCCGTCGTTTTTTTGCACAATAGCAAAATACAATCCCGAACTCCACGAAGAAACATCAAACTGTAATTTTTGAGCTTTAATACTTACATTATCAACTACTTGCATGGATTGGTTGTAAAAAATTATTTTTCCAGAACAACGATTATTAAATTCTATTGTTAAAATATCTGAGGCGGGTTGTGGCGAAATTTTGCATTCAATTTTTGGTGCTTCAATTAATTCGACATCTAAAACTACATCGTATTCATTTATGTAAAACACTGGTGTTGAGACATCTGGCTGCGCTTCGGAAATATAAACCGTAGCAATTTCAGAAATTTTTCCAGCAACTTCGATACGTATATAATATTGTCCGAATGGAATTTCTTCAAACCGAAATTTCCCAAATTCATCTACAAGCTGAGCTTTAATTAATTGATTATTAAGATTATACAGCATGGCAACCTTTGGTTTTTGATTGATTGCAGATGCGTTATTCGTAACTTCGCCATTTATTGCTCCGTGCCCATAAACCATTTCATCGTAAGACAATAACTGTATAATACCCAGATTGTTCTGAGGGTAAGAAGATACAAACTCAGTGGTTTCCCATGTTTCTGATTCGGAATAATACGTCGGAAAATACACAGGAAAATAGTTGTAATTATAATCAAACTCTGGAAAAAACTGAATAGCATATTCCTTATCTCGTGGTACTAAAAAACTGAAATATCCACTGTTAATCGGCGAAACCTCAACAATATCGAAGAGAATATCGGCAACAGAATACAAAACAGCATAACCTTCTGGCAATAGGTTTGGTCCCGCTTTTACTTTGCCATAAATGGAATCGGTAAATTGCTCTCCAATAGTTAAATTAGTACAAGTAGAACTAAAACAAAACGAAGCATCGTCTTCTATTTGCAAGCAAACCTCGTATTCTCCATCTTCGCTAAAGTGATGATACTGAGGCGAACCAACGCTCATTGAGCCATCGCCAAACGACCATAAACTGGTTTCTGCGTATCCAAAAGAAATATCGACAAACGCCACAGTATCAGACGCTTCGTCTTGAATTACCAAAATTGCCGCAAAACACAAATCGCTTGGTGGCGAATTATTGCAAATATGAAATTGGACACTAACGGTATCCGCCACCGAAATTTGTTCTTGGTAGCTAATTATCTCTTCGCCACAAAAGGCATAAGTAACTACATAATAACTTGTTTGTCCAGAAATATTGCCAGAAAATTGCAATAACGCGAAACCATTTGTGTCTGTAAATGTAGATGAAATTTCAACTCCAAGTTGATTGAAAATTTCAACCTTTTGAAATTGTACTGCGCTGAAATTCAATTCATCATAAACAAAAACCTCCACACGAACACTTTGGTTGGCAAACAATTGAACAGACGAAAATAAAACAAAGATATTTGCGAGAATAAATAATTTTATATGTTTCATTATTTTAGATTTTAATTATTAAAAAATCAACGAATTACAGCCGAAATGTTATACCAAATCGCATTCCAAAATCTTGGGTTTTCAATCGAATAGGAAAATCGTCCCAAAGGCTGCCGATGCTTTGCCGATAAAAAGGCGTAAAAGTCAAAGCTAATTTTTTTGTTATCCATAAATCGGTTTTTACCGATAAGAACAATGAAAAGGCATAATTTGTAACAGACAGCTCTTCGTCGTAATCGACTGTGTTTGATGTGTTTGAGATAGATAAATTTTTTCCTGTTTTGTAAACCAAAAAACTTATAATGACTCCGCCATTTAGAGAAAATTGCAATTTTTTCACTCGAAAGGCTATACTTAGTGTTAATGGAATTTCGAGGTATGAAATCTGATTTTTGGTTGAAAACTGTTGTTCAAAACGGTTAGTATCAATGGTTTCCACAAGTGTCGAGTCTGTGAAAGAAACTTCAGTTGTGTCTAAATACGGGACCCAAGTTGTATCTCCTTGCAAAAGAGCATCTAAGTCGAGAAACCAAATCGTATCAATTCTGTTTTGAGTATTCAGATAGTATTGATAATTCGTTGTAACATTGATACTTGCAACAGTGTCAGTGTGGTCTATTGTTTCATTTAATTGCCGATAAACCAATCCTGAGCCAACGCCAAAACGTCCCTTTGTTTTTGTGAATAGAACTCCAGCATCAAACGCATAATGTCCGTAAGTTTCTGTATTTCTATTATCTACAAATGGCTGATAATCAACATCATTATCGTAAATATTTTCCATGGACGAATAGCCGATAAATGGATTTATTTCCCACTTATTATGCCATTTTGTGGTGTCGAAAAATGGAGCAAGCGAAATATTTAGTTTCCATTTTTCTTTATTCTTTGTATTAATACTTTCAATTATTTCCGGTTTTTTTATGGTGTCATTATGTTGGTTATCAGATAAAAGCGAAGGCTGTCTGTTCCGATTTATGGGCGATGTAACGTTATTATTCAAGGCTTCGTTTATCGATGAAAAAACTGTGTCGTAAACATAAATCGTATCGTAAATAACTTCTGTAACATACACTGTATCATAAACATACACTGTATCGTAAATTGTATCGTTTTCATCGGGCAAATCTTTCGAGTGCTTGTTATTCTCGGCGGGGTGCAAAGCCATTGCCGAAAACATTATTATTATAATAAAAAACAATACGACAATTCGTTCTGCGAAGCACATAGTGCTATATCTTTGATTTAATGGTCAATAAAATTTAATTAATTGAATCTTTGATTTCTACTTTTAGGGTATCTGTTCGGAAAACTGTATCGCGAACAATTATTCGTTTTTTCACTCTAATAACCTTTTTTACAGGAACATGCACTTCTTCTATAACTGTTTTTGTAGTTTCGGTTTTGGGTTCCTTTTTGTCGATTTTTGGTTTGGCAGTTTTTGGTTGTTTGTTATCCTCGGATTCGATAGAAGGTAATTCTTCGTTTGTATTGATTTTCTTGTTGTTATCGTCTTTTTCGAGAATAATTTCAGTTGGAACAATTTCCTTTTGCTTGCCTTTGTCTGCACTTGGAGAGAAAATGAAAAACGCAACAACGGCACTGATAACTGCCGTCGTAACCACAACAGTTGTAACTACTTGCGAAATCAAAGAGCGTCTCACGCTTTTAGCATTTTGCATTTTTTCGGCAATTTGTTGCCACTTTGCATCAGGTGCATCAATTTCGATGCTGCCAAGCGCATCACTTACCAAATCGTCGATATATTTTAAGTCGTCTCCCATAGCGATAGAAAAAATTGCGGCTATTCGTTTTCTTTTTTTATTTTTTTGTAACGCAAGCTCGTATAGCGCATCTTGTATATGAGCACGCGCACGCAACAACTGCGAACGCGATGTTCCGACACTGATGTCCAGCTTTTTAGCTATATCGACATGTTTAAAACCATCGACAGCAAACAAGTTGAAAACGATACGATAACCATCTGGTAAATCGGCAACAACAGCCAAAATTTCGTCTCGCGAAAAATCGGCATGTTTGACAATTTCGGCTTTAGAAACCGGCTCAGAATCTTCTGTTTCCGATGTTCCAATTTTCGATTCACCAACACTGTCGAAGGCAACAAAAATGTTCGCCTTTTTTTGTGTACGAAAGTGCATCAAAGCACAATTGACAGTTATCCGCTTCATCCAACCCTCGAAAGAACCACTCCCTGCGAACTGTCCGATTTTTGTGTAAATGGTTATAAAAGCCTCTTGTAGAACATCTGCTGCTTCGGTTTTGTTGTCGCAATATCGGTAACAAATTCCTCTTAAAACTGGCGCATATTTTTTATACAATTCTCGTTGAGCCTTAGAATCAGCCTTTTTACATGCCTGTATTAATTTATTATCGTCTGCCATTTTTAACCTAAATTCATTGTTTTATGACACCCGAATTTAATCGGTTTGCGCGATATATTTATAAGATGTACGTTTTGGAAAACGTTGCACCATTTTGTGAAAAATGTAATTATTTATTCCGAGAAATCAATAGGAATTAATTTTATCTTAGTTCTACCGCTTTTTGTTGAAAAATATAAATCCGTAAAAATCAGTCTAATACGTGTTCCAATTTATACGATGATAAGAACACGAATAACACAGATTTAACGAATTAACACGGATTTTTATAATTTTGAATAAATTATTTGCGACATAATAAACTAAAATTCAACAAATTGTAATTTCAACAAAAACTGTTATAATCAGATTTTATATCAAAAAGAGAACGCGAAGAATTTTGTAGTTTCCTCAAAAAACGATTCGCTCACAATTTCGCAAATGCCGCTTCGTGCGTCAAAATTTATTGTCGGAATGAAAAAACGCCGTGCGAACCTTCTATTTTTAAATTTTAAATTGTCTTTTTTCTTTGTTGATTTCTATTTTTTAGTAAATTAGTGCAACTAAATTACACCAAACCAGAGTAGCTTTTTTACATTTAGGCAAAATTAATAATTATTTTGTATAATTCGACATATTTTCGATTACAATCAGCCAAACATAGCAAACCATTCACCTTGCTGCTGCATATTGATTGTATAATTAAATAAACAAAAGACCGTAAAAGTAATTATTATTATGTTAATAGTTTTCTGAAAATCACATATCATAAAACCATGTTAATGAACTGTTTAATGTTTTGGATTTCATTAACATTTAATCATAGTTACTAACTTTACTCCAATTCATGGGTAGTTCTGCTCTGCTATAACTGGTGAAGAAATTCGCTGTCCTATCTCAATTGTGTTTAATTGCTCTTATCAATGCAAATGGATTAAAATTTATATCTTTGTCAAAATAGAAACTGAAAAAATAAAATGGAACATCAAACAATATTTGCAGTCAAAGATTTAAAAAGAAGATTATCTAATTTTCTTGATGAAAAAATAAAAAACAGGACTGAAAAAATAAAAGCAATACAAACTTGGCAAGAAAATATAAACAGCGGTAAAATATTAAAACAAAAAGAAGAAGAATTACAATCGCTTTTTATTTATACATTTTTTGGAGATATACTCGGATACGAATATCAGGATGCAAAAAATTGGAACTTATCCATTGAAACACGAACTAAATTTGATGCAAAAAAATCAGACGGTGCATTAGGATATTTTGCTATTGATACCAAAAAGATAATAAAATCAGATATTAGAGTAATTATTGAATTAAAAAATGCCAGAACCCCATTAGATAAACCACAAAACAGAAAAAATTTCAAAGGCAGTCCGGTAGAACAAGCTTTTATGTATGCAAGTAAAGCCGGTGAAAAGTGCAAATGGATAATTGTCAGTAATTTTCTTGAAATAAGATTATATCAGTCAAACGATATTAATAAATATGAAAGTTTTAATATACAGGAATTAACTCTTGATGAAGAATTTAAACGTTTTTATTATTTACTTGCCAAAAATCAGCTTTTTTTAAATAAGCAATATTCAGTTATTGATTACGCCCTTGAAAATCGACTGGAAACTGAACAGAAAATTTCAAAAGAATTTTATGCTGAATATAAAGTTTTAAGAGAGTTTTTTGTTCAACACATTATAACTTATAATAAAGATAAAAAATACTCACCCTTAAAATTTTTACAATTTGCACAAACAATAATTGACAGGATTGTTTTTATAAGTGTAATAAAAGATTATGATTTAATTGCACATAATATTGTATCACAAATTGAAAATACGGCAAAAAGTATATTTACAGATGATGGTAATGAATTATGGAAACAGTTAAAAAATTTATTTAATGCCATGGACAAAGGGCTTCCGCCCCGTATTCATAAATTTAACGGTGGTTTATTTAGAAATAATACTGAAATAAACGAACTTACAATAAAAGACAATTTTCTAAGATACCTTTTACGGCTGTCAAAGTATGATTTTGAGAGTGATTTAAGTATAAATATTCTCGGACATATTTTTGAGCAATCAATAACAGATATTGAAAACTTAAA
>JAOZMU010000077.1 GCA_029934165.1 Bacteroidales bacterium | reverse complement strand
AATTATTAATTATTAATTATTAATTATTAATTATTAATTTTCCATTACTAAGTGCCATGCACTTTTTAATATTGAGACAAGGATTTACTATTTTATTGTAAATCAGCAATAAACAGCAAATAGTTGTATCGGTTAATTTAATCTTTGTTCTAAGTGAATTGATGCGTAAATAATCTTTAAGAACCATAAGTTGCTTGCTATTGAGCTGATATTCAGCATAATATATTTTTTATTACTTTTTTTATTTTTTAAACTTTAAATTAATTTAACATGGAAAAATTTCAAAAAAAATTAACAAGGTTTTTTATTATTACCTTGTTTTTAACAGGGTTTGCGCAAATCGGATTGGCGCAAGATGTCTTGCTAAATGGCAATTTTGAAGGTTGGGACGATGCAACACATCCAACGTCTTGGACAAAGGCAGAAAATGTGGCGCAAGAGAGTACGGCTATTCACGGTGGAGCGTTTTCGGCAAAACACACCGGCGACGGAACAAAGGATTTATCGCAAACGATAGCTGTTACCGGAGGTGCTTCATACACACTGACTTTGTGGTATAAAGTTGAATCTGGTGATGGAACAGATGCCAGAATTTGGAGCAATTGGAAATCACAGGGCAATAATTTAACTGATCATGCGGCAGAACTAAAAGGTCCTAACAACTCTTATTTCGATAGTAATGGAAATGCGTGGAGTAGCTACGAAGTTACCTTAACTGCTCCTGCTACGGCAGATGAGTTCTATTACGAAGTTAGGGCTTATGGTAGTGCTGTTGTTTATTGGGACGATTTTTCTTTTGTAAACAATTCGGGTGGAGACCCAACTCTTACAGTATCGCCCTCAACCTTAACAGGTTTCACTTATCTTGAAGGTGCCGGACCATCGGCAGAACAAACATTTAGTTTGTTGGGTTTAAACCTTGACGGTACAGATGTAATTTTAACTCCTTCTGTAAATTATGAGATTTCAAAAACGACAGGAACTGGTTTTGTTGCAAATCCTTCAACTTTAACATATACTGCCTTTGATGGAACAGCCACAACGGTTTATGTTCGTTTAAAAGCCGGATTGTCTGTAAACGATTATAACGGCGAAACAATAACTATTGCTGGAGGTGGCGATGCCGATGGCGTAACTGTTTCTCCTTTAGATGGTTCTGTGATTGTTCCTGCTACTACAACAATTCCTTATCTTGAGGAGTTTACGACCGACCTTGGAGATATGTACGCATACAGTGTTTCGGGAGATACGAAAGAATGGTATCATGAGTCCGACAAAGCTACAATGAACGGTTATACATCTGGAGATACGGAAGAAGACTGGCTTATTTTGCCCGGAATTAACCTAGACAATTATGCAAACGAATTTATGAATTTTAATTCATGGTGGCAGTATGGAAATGAGGATACAGATAATTATTTAAAATTGGTTTATTCGACAAATTATTCTGGATTTGGAGACCCTTCGACAGCAACATGGACAGAACTTACATTTACCCAACCTGCATTGGCAGAAGAATGGGCATCTTCTGGTGATATAGATTTATCTGCTATCGTTGGAACATCGGTTCATATTGCGTTCAAATATAACTATACCGATGGTAATTACCGAAGATGGAGTGTTGATGACATAAATATTTCTACCGATGGTGGTGGAGCTACATGTGCCGATGCGGTAACAATTACGGCAGGAACGCATAATTCCATACATGCAATTGGTGATGATTATGACCAATGGTTTAAATTTGTTGCTACAATCGACGGAACAGCAACCGTAGAAAATTGTGCCTCAAATATTGATGCTTTTGTAGTAATTGAACAAGGAAGCTGTGGAACAGGGCTTGATTTGCAAGATGACGAGTGTGGCACAAGCGGTCTTTCTGTTAATTTGACCTTTAATATTACCAACGGAACAACGTATTTTATCGGTTGGGGAAATTATGACCAAGGAACAGCTCCAGAATACGAATGGACGCTTACGGAAACCTCTTCTCTCGATGCAAACTCAACCGTCGAAGCGCCAACTACACAAGTAGCGGCAGCTAATATTTCTTCGTTATTTGACGAAACATCAGAGGCTGTACCGGTATTTACTTTTGACATTAAAGACGCAGGAACAAGCGACGTAATGCCTACCGAAGTTACTCAAATAACAATTAAAGCCGGTGCAAATAATAATATTGATTGGACTACGGATATTGCTGGTGGGTACTTATACAAAGAAAGTACATCTTCGCCATTAACTATAACAACAGCGCCTGTTTTTGCCAATGGAGAAGTTACTTTCTATATTGATGATACTGAGTTAGATGTTGCTGACGGTGGTTCGGAATCTATTACGTTTTATGCTTATTTAGGAACAACCGTAACCGACAATGCAATAATTGAATGTATGATTGATGCAGATGCTCACGGTTTTGTTGCTGACCCTGCGGGTTCTTTGTTTGCTGCCGATTTTGGCACTGATGTAACTGGTAATCAGCAAACTATTGATGTTGCTGCAACAGAATTGGTTTTCACAACACAACCAACAAACGTTGTTATCAATACTGCTATGGCTGCTGTCGAAGTTTCTGCTACCGATGCAAACGGAAACGTTGACCTTGATTATGTAAGTCAAATCACTTTAACGACGAGCGGTACAGGAATGACAGCAAATCCGTTTACAAGTGTTAGCGGTGTAGCTACTTTTTCCGACATTGTTTTCAATGCAGAGCAAACTGGTATTAACATTACGGCTTCTGATGGAAGTTTTACCGATGTTGTCAGTAATAATTTTAATGTAACAGCAGTGCCAGGTCCTGTAACAAAGCTACTTCTCACGGAAGTTGTTGTTACGCCAACCGCTGGCGAATATATCGAAATTCATAACCCCGGTACAGATGCAATAAATTTATCGGACTACTATTTAACCGATGCAACTAATTCTGGTAATAGTGAATATTACTACAATATTACTACCGGAGCAAATTATGGTGGTTCTGGTTACGATTTCCATGCACGTTTCCCTGATGGCGCAACAATAGCTGGCGGCGAAGTACAAACAATTGCTATCAAAGGTTCGGATAATTTCTACGCTACATATTCTGTAAACCCAACGTATGAACTTTATGAAGACGCTGCCTCAGCAGATGCTATTCCTGATATGAGAGAAGCTGGCACTGGGTCGATTAATGACGATAGCGGCTTGTCAAATGGTGGCGAAGTCGTAATCCTTTATTATTGGGACGGAACAACCGACCTTGTTACTGATATTGACTACCTTGTTTGGGGAGATAAAAATGAAGCCGTTGATAAATCGGGAGTTGTTATTGGCTCTGGTACATATCAAAACGACACGCCTATTGCAGACCAAGAAGCTGTAGCCGAAGATGGTCATGCAAACGAAAGCTCATGGCAAAGAGCAGACCTAACCGAAGGCACACAAACAACAACAGGAGGAAATGGTGTCGATGGTAGAGATGAAACATCAGAAAACGTATCGGTAACTTGGGTTACATCTGTCGCTACACCAAATGAATTATACTCTACAAATCCTACTTTAAGCATAACTGCTCCTACAAACAACGGTATAGTTTATTCGGTAGATGTAGATATTACATTTGCAGTAGAAAACTTTACAGTTGCAACAGCCACAAACGGCGATGGACACATTGTTTATACTCTTGACGCAGGCACGCCAGCAGACCATTTTACGACTGACCCAATTTCTTTAACAGCATTGAGTGAAGCAGAACATACCGTTGCCCTCGAATTAGTCGATGACTCAGGAAATTCATTAGACCCTGCTGTTACTGAAACAGTTACATTTACTGTTCAACTGACGATTCCTACTGTTACCATTTATGACATTCAATATACAACAGAAACTCCTGCCAATTCGCCTTATGTTGACCAAGCAGTAACAACTACTGGCATCGTAACAGCTGTTGGCGATGGTTCATATTTTATTCAAGACGACACAGGAGAATGGAATGGTATTTATGTTTATGATTCAGAAAATATCCCTGCAATAGGTGATGAAATAACTCTTACCGGACTTGTTGCCGAATACTTTGAATTAACACAACTTAAAACCATTACTTCGTTTGCCATAAACTCATCGGGAAATACTTTGCCGGCTGTTTCTGTAATTCAAACCACAGATATGGGCGAAAGTTACGAAGGCGTATTTATTTCTTTCCAAGATGCAACTTGTACTAATGTAGATTTAGGCGATGGAATGTGGGAAATCACACAAGGAACAACTGCACTTCCGGTAGATGATAATATTTTTGATTACACACCTGCCGTAAATCAAACATACAGTGTTTCTGGAATGGGATATTATTCTTATGATGAATATAAAGTATTACCAAGATTTGCAAGCGATATAATTGACAACTCTGCACCATCTTATATTATTGATTATCCTGCTGCTACAAACATTGGCACAACTTCTTTTGATGTCGAAGTTCAATTAGATGAAGAAGGAACTGCGTACTATGTCGTAGTCGACGGAAGTGCAACAGCACCAACCGTTGCAGAAGTTCTGGACGGACAACAAAGTGGTGGTTCGGCTGCAATTGCAAGCGGAACAATGGAAATTATTATCGGAACAACAACATATACAGACAACGTTACAGGGCTTACTTCTGAAACAATTTACGATGTATATTTTGTAGCTCAAGATGCCGCAATAACACCAAATGTTCAAGCTACTGTTACTTTGATTGACGATGTAACTACGCTAACAACAGATATTGAGACACTTAGCGAAAGCAATACAAATATTTATTCACACAATAATAATATTTATGTAAACTTTGAATTTGCAACAAAAGCAAATATCTCTGTTTACGATATTGCAGGGCGTTTAGTTTGCGAAAAAGAAAGCAACAATGATGAAAACATTATTGAGATAAACGCAAACGAAGGTATTTATTTGGTGAAAATAAAAACAAACGAAGGTGTAATAACCCAAAAAGTTTTTATTAAATAACAATACAACCCAAAGTATTTTTGAGTTGTATGTAGCTTATATTCAAGCCAATAACAACTCGCAAAGTGTCAATTATTTTGACACACCAACCAATAATAAACTGTGAAACGAAAACCGTATTAAACATTATTTATGTTTAATGCGGTTTTTTTTGTATTTTAGGTGTGATATTTTTACTCTTTATATAAATTTAAAAAAACTTACAATTATGAGAAACAAAATTTTATTTTTTATTATTACCGTGTTTTTAACTGGGGTGGCTAATTTTAGCTATGGACAAAATGCTTGGATAAATGAGATTCATTATGACAATGTCGATACAGATGAAAACGAGAGTGTAGAAGTTGTGATAGAAAATCCGGAAAATTACACACTAAACAATTTTCTGGTTACTTTTTACAATGGAAGTAATGGAACAAGTTATACCACTACTACTTTGGATAATTTTACAGTAGGAAGTACTGTTGGAAACTATACAATTTTTTCATTTCATCCATCCAGTATTCAAAATGGAGCACCTGACGGTATTGCCTTAAGTTATGATGGTACTTTAATTGCCGGGCAATTTCTGAGCTACGAAGGAAATTTTACTGCGACAAATGGAGTTGCAAATGGAGTTGAATCTACGGATATTGGAGTTAGTGAAGGCGGTACTACTTCTATAGGTCAATCTTTACAACTATCAGGAACAGGAACAGGATATTCTGATTTTACATGGCAAGCTCCAGCAACAGCAACAGTCGGAAGTGTCAATACTGGACAAATTATTCCTGTTGCAGCCCCAACTCTTGCTGTAACACCCTCAACCTTAACAGGTTTTACTTATGAAGATGGTTCAGGACCATCGACAGAACAAACTTTTGTTTTATCGGGGACAGACATGAACAGTACAAATGTAGTATTAACTCCTCCTGTAAATTATGAGATTTCAAAAACGACAGGAACTGGTTTTGTTGCAAGTCCTTCAACTTTAACATATACTGCATATAGCGGAGCAGACGAAACAGTTTATGTTCGTTTAAAAGCCGGATTATCTGTAAACACCTATAACGGCGAAATAATTGCTATTGCAGGCGGAGGTGATACTGATGGAGCAACGGTTTCTCCTTTAGACGGAACTGTTACTTCAGCTCCAAGTAATGACACAGACTCCGAAGTTTACGAAGGAACAGAAATTGATGCTGCAAATATCTCATCGCTTGCCGATACCGAAGCAGAAGCAGTAAATGTATTAAAGTTTACAATTGAAGATGCGGGTGCGCCAGGCGATGAATTGGCAACCATAGTTACAAATATCAAAATTAAACCACACTCAACAAACACTGCCTATTGGACAGATAATATTCAGGGAATAAAACTGAATAATGGTTCTGACATTACCTTAGGAACAGTAGATATAACTGATAATTACATAGATATAGCAATTCCGACAGGAAATTTATCTATCACAAATAGCACATCACAAGAAGTAACACTATCTGTTTATTTGAATAATTCTGGTTTGAAAGATAATGGCATCTTATCTTTTATGGTCGATGCCGATAACCACGGATTTACAACAGATGCAAGCGGTTCTTCTTTTATTTCTGTGTTTTCGCTCGAAGATTTTAATTCAAAAGATTTTACAATTGATGTAGAGGCAACCGAAATGCAATTCGTTCAGCAACCTTCGAATGTGAGTACAAACGAAAACATAACACCTGCTGTAACTGTTGCTTTTACAGATGCAAACGGAAATATTGAATTGGATTTAGAAACTGCCGATGTTAGCATGACAGCTACAGGTGCAACTTTAGGAGGCACAGTTGAAGCCGCAATAGATGCTTCAGGAATAGCGACATTCAGCACACTTCAATTTTCCACAGTAGCAAATGGTGTAACAATAACAGCAACAGATAAAGATGGTTATTTAAATGCAAATATTGAAAGCAGTACATTTGATGTTACTGAAATACTACCAACTTTGTTTATCTCGGAATATATTGAAGGAAGCAGCAATAATAAGGCTATAGAAATTTATAATCCTACAGGTAGTGATGTTGATTTAGGTGATTATAAAATTTGGAAAATTTCAAATGGTGGTAGCTGGCCGGAAACATCGCTAACTTTATCAGGAACATTAGCTGCCGGTGATGTTTACACTATCGTATATAATTCTGCAGTTGATTCATTAAAAAATAAAGCAGACTTAAAAGAAGCCTCAGTAACAACATTTAACGGAGATGATGCTGTTGGTTTGGTATATCAAGGAACACTTATTGATGCAATTGGAACTGATGGCGCAGCCCCTAGCTCAGCATGGGATGTAGCCGGAACAGAAAATGCAACAGTAAATCACACTTTGGTTCGTAAAAGTAATGTAACTTGCGGAAATACAGATTGGGCAGCTTCCGCAGGAACAAATACAAGTGATTCGGAATGGGAAGTAAAATCGGAGGATGAATTCGATTATTTCGGTTGGCACATCGAAACAACATGGAACGGAACATGGAGCAATGGTTCGCCATTACCGGCAAATAATGCTTTTGTAAATGCAAACTATACAGTTGCTACAAACTTGACTTGTAATGAATTATCCATTGTTGGTGCTAACACCTTTACTGTAAATTCGGGAGTAACAGTTACACTAAACAGCGATTTAACAAACGAAGGCACAATTCTACTTAAATCGGCAAACTCAAATGCACCAACGGGAGCATTAATAACCTTAGGGACAGTAACAAACACAGGAACAATGACTGCCGAGCGTTTTCTAACAACGCCAAACACAATTCCTGTTCTGCAAACAGATGAAGGAAACTGGCATTTGATAGGTTCGCCACTCACAACTGCTGTTGCCGTAGAAGAAGTACTTTTAAACGATTATGCGTATGAATATGTTACTTCGAGCGATTCTTGGTCTGCATTAGCATTTCAAGCCGATAATATAAATCCCGGACAGGGCTATCTCGTGCAAACAGTGCAACCAAGTGGAAAAAAACTCGAATTTACAGGAGCTTTTAACACAGGAGATGTTACTAAAAATCTTTCAAATGCAGGTACAGGATGGAACTTGGTAACAAACCCATATCCATCAGCAATTGATTTAGATGCTCTCAGTTTAACCGATGTTGATGTCAATTTTTATACTTACGACCCAGATAATTGTGGTGATGCAAGTCAGGAATATTCCGTATGGGATGGTGCTGTTCAGGCACATAGCGGTTCAAGATACATACAATCCATGCAGGGCTTTTTTGTACATTCAACCTCAGCAAGCTCCTCAATAACATTTACCGATGCCAACCGAGTTTCTAACGATGTTGCCGGAAATTTCCTTAAAACAACTGTTTCCGATTTACTTCGTATCAATGTTTCCAAAGAAGATGGTTACAGCGAAGCGATAATTTATTTTGCAAACAACGAATCCAAAACCCCAAAAATAAACGGAATGGGCGTCGATGCACTTAATTTATATGTTCTGGAAGATGAAAAACCTTACGTAATTCGTCGTTTTGCAGAAATGGAAGACGATAAAACAGTAGCTTTAGGTTTTGAATGTTCCGTTTCTGGTCAATACACATTTAACGTCAGTGAATTTACGTTTTCCAACTCAACAATTTTTCTCGAAGATTTAATAACTGGTGATATGACAGAATTAAACGCTACTTCTTCATACGTATTTACTCACGATGCAACAAATAGCGAGGCTCGTTTTAAACTTCATTTTAATCTAAGCGTAACAGAAATTGAGTCGCTCGACGAAAGCAATACAAATGTTTATTCATACAATAAAAGTATTTATGTGAACTTTGAGACAGCAACAAAAGCAAACATCTCAGTTTACGATATTGCAGGGCGTTTGGTTTGCGAAAAACAAAGCAACAATGACGAAAACATTATCGAGATGAACGCAAACGAGGGAATTTATCTAGTAAAAATAAAAACAAACGAAGGCGTAATAACCAGAAAAGTTTTTGTAAAATAAATGCCTACACTTTTTATCACAACTGTCGGTGTAGCTTCAAGCCCACACCGACAGTTATATCACAGCGGAAAATTATTTTACGTATGGATTTGCAGGTAGTTTTATGATTTTATATCCCTCAGCTTTTAAATCATTTAATAATTCATCACTAGGCATTTCTTTGAATATTATGGAACATAAAGTATTGTATGGTATTATTCTCAGCTTACACAAAATGTTAAGTAAGCTTATTTTTTTCATTACTTTTTTCAATAATTTTTTATTTGTCGGAACTGTCCGTTGGTCTTCTTTTATATTCAATAAGACATTAACTCCCTTAAAAGCAATGCAAGGTAACCCTATTCCCATAGCTATCTTTTCGATTTCTCTTTCAGAAATCTTAAACACATAATTTCCAACTTTTTCCCACGAAAATCTGTTTTTCCATATTTTATTAATTAAATTCACATTAAACAAATCGCAGAAATTTTTAAACAACAGCATCCAAGGCATAGTATGCAGAATGTCTATTGGTTCAATCAAAATAACTCCTTTTTTTGCAACACGAATCATCTCATATACACCTAAATAAGCTCTAGGAAAATGGTGAAACGATTGTCTGCATGAAACATAGTCAATACTATCTTCCTCGAAACTTAAAAACTCAACATTTTCTTTTGAAAAACGGTCAATCAATTTTTCCTCTTTTGCCGCTTTAAGAAAAATATCTGAAATGTCTGACGCTATCACTGATTGATTGTTTTCTTTGAAATATTGAGCCTCTAAACCATTGTAATCTCCAATTGTCAGCCAAGTATTATTTTTATTTAATAAGGGCTTCAATATATTGAGACTCTTATTGTTTAAGAAATATTCTACGCAATCTTTGTTTTTAAGTAAAAAAAACCTCTTCTCTTTTTCACCTATCAAATTAATCATGTGGTTTTCATGATTGGCATAGCTTTTTAAAGCTCCTTTTTCTGTTTTAAAACTCATTGTATATTGGTTTTAAATTATATATTAAGTACTCTTACAAAAGTTCTTAGTAAAATGAATTTAATAAAGTAAGCCATTAAAATTCCTAACTAAAACTA
>JAOZMU010000624.1:2076-2688 GCA_029934165.1 Bacteroidales bacterium | reverse complement strand
ACGGGGCAAGTTGCGAATATAACGCAAGATTTTACGCTCTAACTCGGCTTGGGGGAAGAAATAATCACCCTGTTCAAAGGTCTCTGCTGCGATACGGGCGAAGAGTTGGTGCTTGCGGACAGGAGAAAGGTCGCGGTAAATTTCGTCGCGGCGGATGTTGCGCGAGGTGTCCCACTTACGGAGCAAGGCATGCAGGGCATCAATGTAAATATCGGCACGCCGTTGCCCAAAGGTCATATTATCGCTAAAAACGAGGCATAGCAACGTCAGTAGCAAGGGCGTGCGGGCTAATTCACGCAATCCGCGATGTTCGGGTTTGGCAAATTCTTGCAAGAACGCATCACGCTTGATAGGGTTTTTGCGGAACCAGCGTTTGACAAAAGTGCGGATTTGTTTGTCGTCAAAGTCCGAAATCTGCACATAGCTAAATGTTTTGAAGGTGTAATCCGTGGCGGCTAAACGGCAGGTGATAATACATTGCGCTGAAGGATGATGCTTACAAAAAGCTAAGATTGTGTCCGTCACTTGCTGGCGGCGATTGTATGATTGGCTGACTTCGTCCAACCCATCAAAGAGCACCAACGTTTGTCCAGAGGACAAAAGATGTTCCAA
>JAOZMU010000624.1:815-2066 GCA_029934165.1 Bacteroidales bacterium | reverse complement strand
AAAGAGCGCTGTATCGGGGAAATGGCAGATGTGAAATTGGCGCATTAAATAAGCGTGCAAGCTCAAATCTGAATCGCACCACTCTTTTACCGTAATAAAGAGGGGCACTTGGTTAAGCTGTTGTTTTACGGCTTCCAGGGCCAAATGACGCAAAAAAGTTGTTTTTCCTGCACCGGGCTTCCCCAAAATAAACAAACGATGACCACTATCGCTCTGCAACAAGCGCAAAGCAGGAACGCGCTGTTTTTGTGCCATTGGCGGGGTCGTGTTGAGTTGTTGAATATCCTGCGGTTGCAAAGCTAGTAATTTTTCGAGGATGAAAACCTCTGTGAAAATACCTTCTAAAGAAACAGGCGCGGTTTGTGCAAAAATGCGTGTGTAACCGCAGAGTGCGTGTACTTGCTCTTGATAGTTATTGATAGCTATTTCCCAATCAAATGCCGCCCATGCCGGTTGCATAGCCGCGGGACTGCGCACAATAATGGGTTGTTGGTATTTCCGCCAATTCCAGGCATTGTTTTGTGACGTGATAAGCATGATAAATCATTCCTATGTTGATAAACGGGGGGCGCTCACTTGCGCGGATTAAATCCCGCTCTGAGGGCTAATGTTGACCGGGCCCCTTCGAGAATGGGGCGGCGTCCGCATAGTTCTGGCAACGCCATTACCGGATTATATTTTCTTCAAGTTCAGCCGCCGCCGGGAAAAAACACCTCGCATTACACCATCGTGGGTAGCAATAGCCCGGCTTCCGTCGTCGCCCGGTTGGTCAGGTAGGCGAGGTCCAGGCACAAAACCATCAAGTTTGCCGCGTAAAGATAAGTTTCGAGGGTTTCGATTTGCGACCAGTTTAGCTCCCAATTATTGCCAATATTACGTTCATTGAAAATCAACTGTTGTAAGTGTTGGCCGAATTTCTTCCATGCGCTGAGATTATCTTGCACCGTGGGCACGTCAAGCTTCTGCAAATGGGCGTACAAGGTCGAAAAATGCAGGCTTTGGCAGAGTTTTTTAGCCTGTTGTATGGCCTGGCTTAATAGCCGCACTTGCGCTTGGTCAAGTTTCGGAGAATGATGTTCGGTTAAAGTATGGTCCAGGGTGAGGTCTAATGCCTGGATGAGCGCTTGATCCAGGACGCCGTGTGGGGGCAATGCATGCTGATGTTCCATGTGCTTCTGATAGCTCCGCGCACGCACCAGCGTTTGGCTGAGAATGCGCGCATGGGATGCGGTGAGTGCATAGCGCAGAGCA
>JAOZMU010000624.1:0-805 GCA_029934165.1 Bacteroidales bacterium | reverse complement strand
TTGCGCCGCCCAATCTAAAAGTTGAATGAGGGTGGCATCCTGAGCAATAATGCGCGTGAGTTTGTGCTGGGCATGATGAAAAAATGGCGTGGCATTATCCAATAAACTGGCGGTGATTAAAATTACTTCACGCCAGCGTTTATCGGTAAAATGTTCATGAATCAGCCGGGCTAACGTGCCATCGGCAATGTGCTCCACAATGTAGTGGGCCGCGTAGTATTCTTGAAAGGTCAGATGGGCAAACGCATAAATGCGATGGGCGCGTTCTACTAAAACCCCGTGTTGCATTTCAATCGCTTTGAGGATAACCGTGCCATCAATGTCCACATCTGTATAGCGGGTAATTTGTGGTAGGCGTTGCAAATAATGCACCACTTGCTGTTCCAGTTGCGTTTGCGGAAAAATGGGTTTGTTGTTTTCAAATGTTTCTACCGCAATGCGGGCGAAGAGTTGATGTTTACGCACGGGGGAAAGCGTGCGGTAGATTTTATCCCGGCGGATATTGCGCGACGAATCCCACTTGCGCAACAGGGCGTCCAGTGCATCTATGTAGATGTCTACCCGGCGACGGGGGAAAATCATATTGTCAGCAAAGGCAAGGCAGAGCATCGTCAGCAGAAGCGGCGTTTGCCCCAATTCGCGCAAGCCGCGATGCTCCTCTTTGACAATTTCTTCGAGAAAAGCATCCCGCTTCACGGGATTATCCGCAAACCATTTATGCACAAAACTTGTCCATTGGCTCTGATTGAAATCGGCCATTTCTACATAGGTGAACTGCTCAAATGTATAATCCGTCGCTGCAATT
>JAOZMU010000076.1 GCA_029934165.1 Bacteroidales bacterium | reverse complement strand
TTGCTTTTTTTGTGAAAAAGTGTCAAGTTTTTTTTTGCTATATGAAACATGCCGTTATTTCTCTAGTTCGAGTTGCATAGCTAGTACTTTTTTAAAATTCTTGTAATCAAACTTATTTTTGTCGGTTAATTCAGTTTTAGTGTTTAAAATTTCTATAATTTTATTTACGTATTCATTTGTTAGTCCTTAGGAAGAATCTACTCTAATAAAATTATTTTTGCAGCAATAAATATCCCAATCGTCAATTATCACGAAGTATTCAAGGGGTATATTTTTTAAGAAAACAGTAATTTCCTTACTTCGCTTTAATTTGTATTTTTTCTTCGTTACGGTATTCTTGCAAGAAAATTATAGTCAATCTTAGTTTGACTTGCACTTATACCATTGAATTTGAATATATTACAAATTATTTCAATGTCATAGCGAAAATCGTCACTTTGATGTTAAAATTATGATCCGATTATTTCATTTATTTCATTGACTGCTTCTTTAGAAAAAGGATAAATAAGCACGTATAATATTTGCCAAGGTCTCAACTCTTGTTTTGAGTAAATTATAATTTATTGTTTTAAGTTTTCGATTCTCCATCAGAATTTTTCCTGCAACAATAGATGTCTCAACATCACTTCCACTCAAACTATAAACTATTTGAGAATAAACATTATAGAGTGGTTTTGCGTGAGGTTGAGTAAGGTCAACAATTATAATATCTGCTTGTTTACCTACTTCTAATGAGCCAATTTTATCGTCAAGATGTAAGACTTTTGCGCTTCCAATTGTTGCCATTTCAATAATTTGTGTTGCTGTTGCAACAGTCGAGTCATTGGAGTTGAACTTATGAAGCAAGGCAGCAGTACGCATTTCTTGGAATAAGTCATGGTTATTATTACTTGCCACGCCATCAGTACCGAGTCCTATATTTGCGTTGGCATCTAACAGCTTAGGAATTGGTGCAGCTCCACTTGCTAGTTTCATATTGCATTCTGGGTTGTGAGCTATGCCAACTTTCTTATTTGCAAGTAGTTCAATATCTGAATCTGATACATGAACGCAATGAGCTGCAATCAACTTATTGTCTATAACTCCCAGTTTATCAAGGTATTCTACTGGCGTGCATCTTTCCGTTTTGATGAAGTGATTGTATTCCCACTCGGATTCTGCAATATGAATATTTAGTAGAGCCTTTTTTTCTGTGGACAATTTTTTTACTTCCAAAATTAATTCTTTCGAGCAAGTATATGGCGCATGCAAGCAAAAGGCAATGTCGATAAATGGGTGTTTATTCCATTTATCGAACAACTTGATTGCGTAATTTATACCATCTTTGGGTGTTTTACAGTTAGGGCTTGGAAAATCGAATAATCCTTCGCTGAGAACAGCCCGCATTCCGATTTTTGAAATCAAAGTTGCAATCTCAGCCTCAAAAAAATACATATCGCAAAAGCAAGTCGTCCCACTTCTAATCATCTCGGCAGCAGCAAGTTCCGCGCCAATTAGAATATTCTCTTTCGTCGAAAATTTTTGCTCCGCCGGAAATATGTAGTCGTGTAACCATTTTTGTAGTGGCATATCGTCTGCAAAGCCTCTATAAATAGTCATCGGAATATGTGTGTGAGCGTTTACCAATCCGGGCATAACCAGCTTATTACTAGCATTTATGGTTTTAGCAGCTACATAATCCTGACGATTATTTTCGGTTGTGTATATTTTTTTGATTATTCCATCTTTCACCAAAAGTGTTCCTTTGTCTAAAATTGTATGATTGGAATCAACAGTAACAATAATTCCATTTTCGATTGCTATATCATAGTGTGTCATGTAGTTATGCTTATTTTGAATATTTCGGTCAAGATGGAGAGTAAGGTCTAAGACCTATTTTTTATGAAACGTTTAAGCTGTGAATTAACAACTTAGGTTAATAAAAAGCGTAAGAACTTTTGTAAGAGTACTTAGAACGAAGATTAAATTAACCTATACCATTATTTGCTGTTTATTGCTTATTTTCAGTCAAATAGTAAATCGTTGTCTCAATATTAAAGTGTAGGGCACTTATTGTAATTTAACGCTCAACAAACTTTCTTTTTCATGCTTTGCTTTTTTTTCGGTGTTGTAACATGTTCGACAAAGTGGTTCGTAAACATCTTTTTCGCCAAGCAAAATTTGCTCGTTATTAGTGGAAATACGGTGTGAATATTGTGCCAAATTACCACATCTGATGCAGATTGCATGAACTTTTGTTACGTATTCTGCTGCTGCCAAAAGGTTTGGAATTGGTGCAAAGGGTGCCCCTTGAAAATCCATATCCAAGCCAGCTACTATTACTCGTATCCCTTTGTTTGCTAACGCGTTACATGCGTCAACTATTTCATCGCCAAAAAATTGAGCTTCGTCAATCCCAACAACTTCGCAGTTATTTGCAAGTGTCAAAATCTCAGCAGGAGTGCTGACAGGAAAGGAGTTAACCCTATTTGAATTATGGGATACAATATTTTCTTTGTCGTATCTTGTGTCAATTTTTGGTTTGAAAATTTTGACTTTTTGTTGTGCTATTTCTGCTCTTTTTATGCGGCGAATTAGCTCTTCCGTTTTTCCGGAAAACATAGAACCTGTTATGACTTCAATCCAGCCACGTTTTTTTATGCCATTTAGGTTATTCTCAAGAAACATTTGTGCGATTTATTAAATTTAAACAAAATTTTTATACATGACAGATGTAATGCGATAATCGTTAATTATGCCTAGCGATTTATCTTCATCTTTCCAATAAATTTTAATTATATAATTTTAAAAAGTTCTAATTTAAAATTTTTGACTGAGTTATTAAAATAAATCTGTGTCAAATTGTTTTACAATGTTTTCTTATTCGTTAAGTGTTTTATATTCACTTATATACAAAATTAATTGTTATTGGTTAAGCTGGTTTGGTATCAGGACTTGTTCATAAAAATTTGTCTGTTTTGTCAAACCGCTAAGTACGAAGTCATTGTGTCGCCCCAAAAAAGCTGTTTTGTCATTTTTGGTTGTAAGTACTCATACAAAAGTTCTTACGCTTTTTATTAACAAATCCTGTATATTTTTCATTTTACTAGGTTAAATTAGATTTTGTTTTTTTTTCAGGCGTATGTTTCGGTATCGCATCAGCGAGCTATCAAACGCGATGGCAAGGTTTTCTGCTACTGCTGCCAAAAGTTCGTTGTCTTGGCTCTCGAAATGTTTTAGTTTCCCAAATTCCATTACTCCGATAACTTTTTCTTCAACCATAAATGGGACTATGAGAATGTTCCTCGGCACTATCTCTGCTAAAGATGAATTGCATACAAAGTACTTATAATCAATGTCTTTAAGTTTAATGTTTGCTTTGTCAACAACAGCTTGTCCGAGTAGTCCTTCGCCTAGTTTGACAAATTTTGCCTTGTCATTTGGTGGTGTAAATGAGTATGTGCCCCTCAATTTCAAATGCCGTGTACGCTCGTAGAAAATGTACAAAGTGCCTATTTGGATATTCAAATATTCGCAAATAAACCGAATAACGTTGTTTGCCAATTCTTTTACTTCCTGATTTCCACGCATTTGCTCGTACAATTCGGTTTGACCTGTTTTAATCCAATTCCGATGCTCGTCAATTTTTTTTGCTTTTTTTGCTTTTTGTAGCAGGTTTGCTTGCATGGCTCGGAAGGCGTTGGCTAGCTGCCCTATTTCATCGTTTCGCTCGACTTGCAATTCTGCCTCAAGGTTGTCATGCGAAATAACGTTCAGGCTATGAATAATATTTTTCAGTGGACCTGTGATGCTGATTGTCGTGAAAATAGTTATAATTATACCGATTAGCAACGACATAACAACTAAAAAGAACATGGAAACCATCGACTCTTCGTATATTCTTTGCGCTCCACTAAATAGATTTTCTCCGTTTTTTCTGGTTACCGAAGTTAATAACTCCATTTTTTCGCCCAACAGCTCAACATGTTGATAACCTCGGGTTTTCATTACCTTCTTAGCTTTGTCTATTTTGCGCATTTTTGCGTATTTTATTATCCTTTCGCGAATAGGTTTCCAGCCATTGAAAACGTCTAAAGCGTCAATTACGAGGTGTCTGTCCTCATCAAAACGCTCTAAAACAATATTAAATGCCGAATATGTATTCAGCTCGTTTTTGTTGATGCTTAAAAGAATTTCGTGAAACTCGGTTCCAGAGTTTGCCGTGAAAATATCTTTAACGCTTTGCTGAATTGCATTTATATTTGATTGAATATCACGAATTTCGTTGCTAATAGATAGTGGCTGTTTGTACATTTTTTCGGTTTGCTGGGAGAGCAATTTCATTTTCTGAAGAGCCATCAAACCAATCATTATCGTTATGACAACTAATGACATAAACCCTAACGAAAGCCGATAAGCGATACGAATATCTTTAAATCTCATTTGTTTTTGTTTTAGAATTTTCGATGGTGATAGCTATGGTTTCCGAAATGTTGTTCAGCAGTTCAATCTCCTCTTCGTTGAAGGCTGAGAATTTTGCCATTTCGATTATTCCTGCAACTTTTTGTTTGAAAACAAATGGATAAATAAAAATGTTGCGCGGAATTGCTTCGCCGATTGCTGAAAATATTTTTATCGAATTTTTTGGAATATTACTCAGATACATAGGACGTTGTTTTTCTGCCACTTGACCAACTAAACCTTCTCCAAATTTAATTTCTGTCGGTTGGTTATTAGCTGCCGAAAAAGCGTAATTTGCACTAAGATAAAGTGTTCTGTTGGAATTGGCAACGTAAATAGCCGCTGCTTGGCAATTCAAATATTTTGCAAGAAACATCACAACTATGCGCGAAACATTTCCTATATTAGTAACGCCTCGTAACTCTTTGAACATCAGATTTTGTCCTGTTTTTACCCAGTCTCTTGCTTTTGCCTCGCGGTTGGCTGTTCGTAAAGATATTTTCATACGATTCAGTGATTCAGCAAGATAAGCAATTTCGTCGTTTGATGTCGTTAGCAAATAATCTGAAGTAAGATTTCCACGTCCTATTTCTTCCGAAAATGAGACAATTTCACGTAATGGTTTCGTAATACTACGAATAATAAGTATCGAAGCTACTAACGAAAAAATAATAAAGCCAAAGACGAAGTGTTTTACAAAAAGTGTGTTTTTTTGAACAAGGTTTTCTACTGAATCTAAATCCGAATTAATCGTAGTTGATAGGCAGTCTTTCAGTTGAAAAAAATTAATTTCCAACTTGCTATAGTTATCCGACACTTCTTTAAATCGCTTTACTGCTTGTTTATACTTATCCAAACGCAATAACAAGTACGTATTTTGAATTTTAGGCATCCACAAAGAGAATATTTCTGAAGTTTGAAAAACAAGCTGTCCACTATTTTCGCATTTTAATAAAACCTCAATATCCGAAAAGTAGTGGTTGATTTTTACAGTTTCGGCGATGTTATTTTGAATTCTTCTAAATAGCTTAATCGAATCTTGTTCCAAAATCTGCAATTCTAACTCATTTTTTAAATTCTTAATATGTTCCTCAAGTTGCGATACCAATTTTACGCATCGAATATTATCCCGAAATTTTGTCGTTGAAATTTCTGATAACATAAGTATTTTAGACCAAAGCATTGCCACAAAAATAATAAAAAAAATGCTGCCAATAGCAAAATACCCACCCAGACGATATTTAACCCTAAATTTTCTTAACATAAATAGTTGAAATTCCCCTTATTTTATTTGTATAGCCAAACTCTTAACATCGAAAAAAGTCTATCCAAATCGACCGGCTTGGTTAGATAATCGCTTGCACCAGCAGCCAAACATTTTTCTCTGTCATCTATCATTGCCTTGGCTGTCAGTGCAATGATAGGTATTTTTTTGTATCCTTCGAGCTGTCGAATTAGCCGAGTAGCCTCATAGCCATCCATGACAGGCATCATAATATCCATCAATATTGTGTCGATATTTTTGTCGGTCTTTAGAATCGAAACAGCCTTTTGCCCGTCCTCAGCCTTCAGTACTTTCATTCCTTTTTCTACCAATATTTTAGAAAGAGCAAAAACATTCCTCATATCGTCATCGACAAGCAAAATGCGTTTCTCCTTAAATAGTTTGTCTTTATCATACAGATTAACAATGACTTGCTGCATATTTTCCGGCATATTTCCAACAATTCGGTGTAAAAACAGAGCCGTTTCATCAAGTAGTCGTTCTTCGGATTTTACTCCTTTTATAATTATTGAATCGGCATATTTGCGAAGCTCCTGATGTTCTTGGCGGGTAAGCTCCTTTCCTGTATAAATAATTACAGGTGGAACAGTTATTTTCGTTTCTTTGCTTAACTTATTGAGAATATCAAAACCAGACATATCCGGCAATCCTAAATCCAGCACGATACAGTCGAACTCTTTTCTGCTCATTATTTTTATCATCTCGGCTCCTGTGGTAGCTTCTGTGATTTTAACATCTTCATCTGCAATCAATTGTACGATAGCTTTTCGCATTCCTGTATTATCCTCGACAACTAAAAGGTCTTTTATTTTCTTGTCTATAACATCTTCCAATTTAGCAAAAGCTTCGTCAAGCTCTTCTTTTTTAACAGGTTTAGTCAAAAAACCAATTGCTCCTTTTTGCAAAGCATTGATTTCTGTATTTTCGACAGACATGATATGAACAGGAATATGCCTTAAAGTTGGTACATCTTTAAGTTGGTCTAGTACGTCCCAACCAGATATTCCGGGCAGTTTTATGTCTAACAAAATTGCATAAGGTTTGATTTTATGCGCATGTTTAAGCCCTTCTTCCCCCGTATTTGCTACTATACACAAAAAACCCTTTTCGTGACAAAGCTCCAGAAGAATTTTCGCAAATAATGGGTCATCTTCTATAACTAGAATTGTAGATTTTTGAATATCAATGACTTCGCGGTCGTCAACAATGCGCACCAATTTCTCGATGTCGTCAATAGGTTCAGATTTTGCGAACATATCGCTTGCCTGTTTTTTCGTGCCTTTGTTTACTTTTTTATCAACAAGCACCGGACTTTCAATCGCTTTAAAATCAGAGTTTTGCGAATTATTATCTTCTAATGATATTGGGACAATAATTTTGAAAACCGAACCAACACCAACTTTTGAAGTGAGTTGCAACTCACCGCCTAAAAGATTTGACAACTCGCGCGAAATGGACAACCCAAGCCCAGTGCCTCCAAATTTCCGCGATGTACTCCCGTCTGCTTGTTGAAATGCCTCAAAAATTACAAGCTGTTTGTTTTCCGGAATACCAATACCCGTATCCTCAACCGAAACAACAATTGATTTATCGAGCTGTAAATCAGTCTTGTGTAGCATTTTCTCTTTGTTTGCATTAGCAAATTTTAGAGTAATGCCACCATTGAAAGTGAATTTTATTGCATTTGACATTAAATTCTTCAATATTTGCTCAAAGCGTTGATTATCAGTAAATATATTCAACGGAAGTTTTTCCTCAATTTCAATTTTAAAAAATAAATTCTTCTCCTTCAACATGTGGTCGAATGTGCGATTGATGCTGCGCGAAACGTCCTTAATACTAACACGTTCTATGTTTATTGGCATTTTTCCGGCTTCAATCTTCGACAAATCTAATATGTCATTTATAAGTATTAGCAAGTCATTTCCGCTTTTGTAAATTATGCTGGCAGCTTCCGTCTCATCATCAGAAAGATTGGATTTTTTGTTTTCGTATAAATTACGGGCAAGTATCAAAAGACTGTTTAAAGGTGTACGCAATTCATGCGACATATTGGCAAGAAATTCCGATTTATACTTACTGGTAATTTCAAGCTGCTTTGCTTTCAACTCAATTTCTTTACGTGCATTTTCTAATTTATTATTCGCTTGTGAGATTTCGTATTTCTGTTTTTCCAAATATTTTGTATTCGCTTCTAACTCTTCGTTTGTGGCTCTAAGTTCTTCTTGTTGAAGTTGTAAAGCACCTTCAGATTGTTTCAGTGCAGCAGTTTGAGACCCCAGCTCTTCGTTGGAGGCTTTTAGCTCTTCTTGTTGTTTCTGAAGTTCAAATGCCTGAATTTGAGACTGTTTCAATAAATATTTGATTTTGTCGTTTGCTTGTGCAGTTTTGAATCCGACAGCAATATTTTCTGAAACGGTTTCAATAAATTCTACTTTGTCTAACGAAAATTCTTCGATACTGCCAAATTCAATCACGCCAATTAGCTCATCATCAAACAAAAACGGAACAGCCAGAATGTTTTTCGGGGCAATATTTCCGAGTGTAGAACTTATTCGGATATAATCGTCTGGAATATCAGTTATCGAAATTATTTCGCGTTCTAACGCAGTTTGTCCAACCAAACCCTCACCTAAATTAACAGTAGAGTTTATTGTTTTACGCATCGTAAAAGCATAACTACCTACCATTTTTAAATGTTTTGCAGTTTCGTCCCAAACATATAATGTGCCTATTTGGGCATCTAAATACCTTGATAAATAGGATATTATGCTCTTTCCAAGTCCGAAAATATCTACATCACCACGCATAAGTTGGCTCAACTCATTCTGCCCAGTTTTAAACCAATTTTTCTTTTCATTATCAATTTTCGCTTCTCGAATAGAGCGCGTCATCCGATTGAAAGACCGAGCTAAATTTCCAATCTCATCTAAGCTATTTATCGAAAGCTCAATGCTGTCGTTGCCTGCCGCGACACTTTCCGATGCTTTTTCCAGCATACGAATCGGGATTGTTATTGCCCGAACCAAAACGATGATTACCAAAATTGATAGAAGTGATGTGCCTAATAATAAGATAATTATAACAGAACGAGCAGAGTTGTAAATCATATCAGACCGAGAATCAGACTTTTGCAAACCAAGTTTCATACTTTCCATCATTGCGGAAATGCCGGTATTAACACTCTGAAATATTTTATAGGATTCATCGTTGAGAAGCATAATAGCCTCTTCATTCATATTGACTTGAGAAAACCGCAAAAATTCATAATTAGTATTCATGTATTTATTCCAATTATTTTCAACTTCGCCTTGTTTTTTCAAAATCTCGACTGTTGGAAACGAAGATTTGATTTTACGCAAATTTGTAGCAATCTTTTCTTTTAAATCGCTCAATTTAGATTCAAATCGCTGTTTATCAGCTGTTATGGTAGTTGCGGCATGTTGAAATTCCAAAACACGAAAATTCGATGCTTGAGTACTTAATTCGGACATCGAAATTTGGCTTTGCATCCACAAATTTGTAATATCAGAAATCTCATGCTTTAGCACCGATAACTTATAGAGTGAGAATATGTTAACAGCAGCCATGACCAAAATAATCAACCCAAAACCGAGGGTTTGTTTGGTGGCTAACTTGTAATTATTAAAATTAAAATGAGCTTTCATACTATATAAATAAAATAAAAAAAATAACTTAGTAATGGAAAATTAATAATTATTAATTAATAATTTTGCTTACGCCTGATTTAGTTTTAGTTAGGAATTTTAATGGATTACTTTATTAAATTCATTTTACTTAGGCAATTCACAATATATAATTAGCCAATTTGCACGCAGGTAAGTACTCTTACAAAAGTTCTTAAAATACAAAATAAATTATATTCAAGTTAATAACCAGAAAAAGTGTTGTTTATTTTTACGCCCTCATCTAAATTGCCATGTATTATGAAATTATTTCTTATACTCCTCACATTATCAAGTTTTTATTTGATACAATGTGAGCTTCCGACCACTAATGACGAAAAAATAGTGAACGGAAAAATTATTTTAGACTCTTCGGGTTTAATTATAGCCAAAGTTTCCGGAAATCATTACGAAAGAGGCTATGCCTAAGGATATATGCTTGGCAAAGAAATAGATAAGTTGATATATTTTTATGTTATAAAACCATTTGGCACTAAAATTTACTATGCAAGAAAAATGGTATCTGATGACGGCTGTTTTCAAATTGATTCCATATACAAGTCTGAAGCTAAAGGTATTATAGATGGAATGAATAAATCTATACTAAAGTGAATTTGGTTTTCGGGTTTTTTCATTATACTTTAGTGGTAAAA
>JAOZMU010000623.1 GCA_029934165.1 Bacteroidales bacterium | reverse complement strand
TTTGCAATGTGTTAAATATCAAGTTGTAAGGGCGAAGTCAGAAACTTGAGTTAATAAATAATAATCAATGTATTATTATTTTTCAGGTTATATTTTTGCTATTATTCAAGGTTTTGAGAATTATTGTTTTGTTTCTCAAAATCCAAGATAATTGATTATTAAGAAATAACAAATTCCTAACATGCAGATAATCAGCTGTTAAATAGTTAATATCAGTCGTTTTTTTGTCCAAAGTTCAATGATATAAGTACTCTTACAAAAGTTGTTACGCTTTTTATTAACCTAAGTTGTTAATTCACAGTAAACGTTTCATAAAAAATAGGTCTTAGACCTTAAATCATTGGTTACAAAAAATCCCCTTCGCAAAACTGCGTTGGGGATTTTTTGATTTTTTAAGATGTGATTATTTTATACGGAAGATAACAAAATCTCTTTGCGATTTAAGTAAGTTTATCACGTGCAATACTAGGCTTTTTGTTTCTGCTAACATATTCAAAAACAGCAAACTGCCTCTTGTGCTTGTTTCGCCATGTTTGATGCGACGAAGTTGGTTTTTCTTTATTTCGCCAATTAGAGCAAGCATTTCGGTTTGAATTTCGACAACATTTTCCATGTCGGCGTAAGCACCATTTTCGATTGTCCGCAAGATTTCTTTGAACAAATTACTCATGACAATATTTATTCTTCGGGCTTCTTCGGTTTGTGCTGCCGTTAATCCCTTGTGGTTATTGTCGATATGCTTGAAACTTGGCTCTGCAATGAAACGCAAACAATGTGCAATTTCTCTCAAATTATCGACAACCTGAACATAATAATGTCCTGTTTCTATTGAGTTTTCTTGCAATTCTCTGACTGTATTATGGATATTATCCTTCAACAATTTTGAGTCGTGGTTTACTTTTTTAGCTTCTTTTACGGCTTCTTTAAGTTTTTTACGGTTTTCTTTGTATAGCCCAACAATATTTTTCTGATAGACGCTTTGCACGGTTTTAAGTGTCTCATTTACAGAGTAAATACAACGGTCGAAAACGTTTAGTTTTAGCGCAATAGTATCGTCTTTACTTTCTGTTTCTTTGACTTCGCGTTTTTTGTGAACAAAGCGCGACCGAACTAATAGGAAGATTGCAAGAGCTAAAATTCCGAAAACGGCAGCTGGACCGCCCAAATGCATTATGTTCGCAAAAATAAATGCAACAGAAAATGCAACAAAAGCCGTCAAAAACCAGCCGCCAATCACCGAAATAACGCCTGTTACGCGATAGACGGCACTTTCGCGTCCCCAAGCTCCATCGGCGAGTGATGTCCCCATTGCAACCATAAATGTTACGTAGGTTGTTGAAAGAGGCAATTTTAAAGATGTCCCGATAGCAATAAGAATACTTGCAACAACCAGATTTACAGACGCTCGCACCAAGTCGAATGCTTGGGTATCTTCGCCGTTGATAGGTTCTGGCGCAGACACTTTCTCGAAACGTCTTTCCATTGCTGAGATAAGCGATTTTGGAAAAATTGCTTTTGCTCCATTGCCAAACGAGATGAAACTACGCACCAAAGAGCGCGAAAATAGCGAAGAGCCAAAACGCTCGACACCTTCGTCTTGGCGGCTAAGGTTTAGAGATGTTCGTGTTACGGTACGCGATTTTTTCGAAAACCATAAAGTTACCACCATAATTAAACCGGCAATAAGTAAATATAGAGTTGGAGTTTGCACTTTTTGTGTCAAAACTTCCATCGACAGGCTGTCGGCATTTGCCTTGAAGGCTGTCAGCCCAGCAAGCGGGACACCTATGAAGTTTACGAGGTCGTTTCCGGCAAATGCCATTGCCAGTGCAAATGTTCCGAAGAGAACGACAATTTTCAAAATATTAATCTTGAAAATCATTTTTATCAACTGCATGAATGCTGTCCAGCCGAGGAAACTGTAAAATAAAATTTCCCACGTATGTTCTTTTATCCAGACTACGTTTTCTTTAGACAAAAACGATGAGCCTTTCGCGCCTTTGATGAGAATGAAATATGTTATCGTGGCGACAGCAATTCCGCCCCATAATGCACCAAAATATTTATAGGATTTTGTGTAATTGAAAGAGAACAACAATCGTGCAAAGTATTGAACAACAGCACCTACCGAGAATGCAATAATAACAGAAAGCAGTATTCCGGTGATGATTGCCAGTGCCTTTCCGGTGTTTATGTAATCAATTAATTCGGCGGCACCATCTGGCGAGTCGGCAAGTTTTAGCAACGAGATAGCAACAGCAGCTCCAAGCAGCTCGAAAACTATGGAAACCGTTGTAGATGTTGGCATTCCGAAAGTGTTAAAAACGTCGAGAAGAATAATGTCAGTGAGCATTACGGCAAGGAAAATCGTCATAATCTCCATGAATGTAAACATTTCTGGGTGCATTATTCCTTTCCGAGCGACCTCCATCATCCCGCTAGAAAAAGTTGTCCCGAAAACAATTCCAAGACTTGCGATAATCATAATAACCCACAAAGGAGCTGAACGTGAACCAATTGCGGATACGAGGAAGTTCACTGCATCGTTGCTTACGCCGACAACCAAATCGGTAATGGCGAGGAGAAACAGAACTGCCACAAAAATTATTAGGATAGTTTCCATGAGAAAGTTTAGTTAGTTTAACTCAAGTTTCTGACTTCAATAACACCTTGAGTATCAAGTTGTTGCAGATGT
>JAOZMU010000622.1 GCA_029934165.1 Bacteroidales bacterium | reverse complement strand
TTGTTAATTCACAGCTTAAACGTTTCATAAAAAATAGGTCTTAGACCTTAAATAGCCACGAGTGCAACCTGTGGTTACTCTTATCATCTATTGCTGCGACCTAAGTGTCCTGCACTTTTTAATATTGAGACAATGATTTATTTAACTGAAAATCAGCAACAAACAGCAAATAATGGTATCGGTTAATTTAATCTTCCTTCTAAAGAATGAGGCAACAGAAAAAAGTGTAAACTAAATATAAAAAAACCTAAATGAACGAGCAAAAGTATTTATACTGTGGTAATTATTTCGATTTATCCCGATTTATGACAAATCCAGTTGTCGTGGGAAACGTAGCCATCGGTGGGCAAAATGATATTTGCATTCAGAGCATGACAAACACAGATACAAACGACCTGAAAAGTACTGTACAACAATGTATTGAGCTTTCGGAAGCTGGCTCTCAATTGATTCGTCTGACAGCACAAGGTGTTCGAGAAGCAAAAATGTTGGGAAGGATTATGGAAAAACTGGAAGATTTGGGTATTAATACGCCGTTGGTTGCCGACATTCACTTTAAGCCAGAGGCTGCCGAAGTTGCAGCGAAAATTGTATCGAAAGTCCGCATAAATCCAGGCAATTATTCGAGCAACTTGAAATTGGATTTCTCTTCGGATTTGCAGACAATAAATAAAAACGCTATAAGTGATATTACTAATCATTTGCGACCATTATTTCGTATTTGTCGTAAAAATGACACCGCAATTAGGGTAGGAGTAAACTTAGGCTCTATTTCGGAACGCATTGTTTTTCAGTATGGAAGAACTGCTGAAGCACTGGCTGTTTCCGCAATTGAGTTTATGGAAATTTGTCGTGAAGAGCAATTTGGTAAAATAATAATTTCTCTGAAAGCCAGCAACTTACGAGTTTTGATTCATGCAAATAGGCTTCTTGTTTATCAAATGAAAAAGAGAGGATACGATTTTCCTATACATATAGGCGTTACCGAGGCTGGCGGTGGATACGAGGGTGTAATTCGGTCGGCTGCGGGAATTGGCGCGTTGCTGGCAGACGGAATTGGCGATACGATGCGTGTTTCGCTCACCGGAAACCCTGTTGAGGAATTGCCTGTTGCAAATATATTACGTGAGAATTTCTCAAATATCCACGGTCATCAATCCTTTAATGGAAAAGCACCGGTGGATTACAATCCGTATAAATACTCAAAAAGACAAACAACAAAAGTTGCTAATATTGGTGATAGCATAGCTCCTGTGGTTATTTCTAATAGTCAGATTGACAAAGATTTAGAGTTTACGCCCGATTTTACTGCTGTTGGCAACTCTTCGATTATTGATTTTAAGAGTAAAAAATCCTTTCAAATTCTTGATTACAAGGAATTTGAACGCCAAAACGTCAAAACCACTCAACCTATTTTTTTAAGGTTGGAAACTGAAGAAATAACCAAAAATGTGATTTTAAGATTGCGGTCTGCAGAAAATGTAGTCATCGTCTTGTCGTCCAGAAATAAATTTCGAGTTGGCGCAATACGTGCAGCTATTCTGAATTTAATGTATTATCAATGCAATTTACCAGTGGTTATTTATGTGTCTTATAAAAACATCGAACCAAATAAAGCTCAAGTTATAGCAGCAGCCGATACGGGTTTGCTTTTTATTGATGGATTGGCAGATGGACTTTGGGTTGACATTGAAAGAGCTAATAATGAGGATAATATAAGAATAGCATTTTCGATTTTACAAGCCACAAGAGCCAGAATATCTACAACAGAATATATTGCTTGCCCTTCTTGTGGACGTACTTTATTTGATATTTCGGCAGCACTAAATACAGTAAAAGAGCGTACAAACCATTTAATCGGATTGAAAATTGCTGTGATGGGGTGCGTTGTAAACGGTCCGGGCGAAATGGCTGATGCCGATTACGGATACATTGGTGCAGGACGGCAAAAAGTTAATTTGTATAAAGGACAAAACCTTGTAATTAAGGGCGTTGAGGAAGATGTTGCGGTCGATAAATTGATAGAAATAATTAAAAATAATAACGACTGGGTAAAACCATAGATTAAAAATTTGGTAGTCCTTACATAACAGTGTTGGTATGCTAATTTTTACTATATTTGTAAAAATATTTAAAATTTACTTTCTAGTGCAAGAAAAAATAATTGATTTATTTTGTCCAACTTTATGTGGGTAGCCACCAATTCGAAGCAATTCAAATACAATAAAAAAGGTACGGCAAAGTTAAAACTTCCAAACTGTCATGCAACACGTGAGAGGCGGGACAGCTACTCATCAAAAAAGTGCAATACTATCGTCCGACTTTACAGAATAACTTATGTACCAATTGATTATCAGGTCAAAATTCGTGGGGCTGCAAATCCATATTTCAAGGAATACGATAAATATTTTTACTCGCGTGAACAAAAAAGAAAGAAACTTGCCGAAAAATGTAAGCAAAAAACGCTACATTTGGAAAAGAAAAATACAGACAGTCGGTTATTTCGTCGCTGAGAATGCCTTAAAAGTGCTTGAGCCATAAGCGGTGAAAATCGCATGTCCGGTTCTTAGTGGTCTAACGCTACACGGTTGCACAGTGCGATTTTAACTATATATTACTTATTATTAATAAATTAAAATTTTGATAGTCCACACAAAATAGTGTTGGTCGATGAAAATATGTAGAAATTTACTTTTT
>JAOZMU010000621.1 GCA_029934165.1 Bacteroidales bacterium | reverse complement strand
AAAGTTCTTACGCTTTTTATTAACCTAAGTTGTTAATTCACAGCTTAAACGTTTTCATAAAAAATAGGTCTTAGACCTTAATAAATAACTTACATCTCTTTTTAAGGTAAACCTGTCAGGTTTGGTTTCATTGTTTTTCGCAGGGCGATGCCCTGTGCTGTGTTGTTGATGCCTTTCAGTAATGGAAAATTAATAATTAATAATTTTGCTTACGCCTGATTTAGTTTTAGTTAGGAATTTTAATGGATTATTTTATTAAATTCATTTTACTCAGGCATTTTTCGGCATAAAAAACAATTGCCTGAAAGGCTTTACAAAATCCCTTCTTTCTCGAAAAGCTCTTTCAGGTCGGCATAAAATTTGTGGTAGTCAAAATCTTTTACTTTCGACAGGAATTTTTCTGTTCCTCGCAGAGTTTGTTCTGCCATTATTTTCATTGCTTCTTGCTTTGTGGCATCGCAAAAACGTTGGTAGTCAGGAAAACGAATGTCTATAAAAAACTTGCGTTCTTTGCGTTTGAAAAAACTTTTTTCTTTTCTTTCAACACCGTCCCATATTTCGGGATACACCAAATATGTAATAATCAGTTGTTTTATGTTTTTATTTGAGTATTTTTCGATTGCCAAATTTTTATTAAAAGTATCCTGAATTTCAATAGAGTGTTTTGAATTATGCGCAACTTTGATGTATGCTTTAGAACTTACAACAAAATTTGGTTGCGTTTTTTCTGCCCCAATAATTTCGATACCTTGCTTTAGTGCTTCTTCAACTGTAATCATAACTGTTATCTAAATATTTTACAACCAGGTGGTCTTATCAAATTTATATGCCCCGACCATAAAGGATAAGAATATATCAATGTTTTTTCTAAAATCAGCATTTCTTTATAGCTGCCTCTTGCAACGGAGATATATTCCAACTCTACTTTTGTTAATGATATTCCTAACGACTTGATTTTAGCGTATGTATTAGTTGGGTAGCGTCCATCTTCTTCTTTGCAGGTTTGTCCCACTTTCCAGACTTCGCCTGCATTCAAAAACTCAAAGCCAATAACCTTATCTCTGTAACCAAGTACGGGATAATTTCCACTTCTACGCACTTGCAAATAATAAACCTCACAACCTTGATGGTCAATTGTTTTGCTGAGAATGCGCTCGATTTCGGTTTGCATTTTTTTTATCAGACTGTCTTCAATTGGCAAATCGTCAAGAATGCCGCCAAGTCCGCCTGTTGTATAAATTTCTTCTGCAAGGCTTTCAATATCTTCGATTGATAAATCTGGCGTGTTTTCTGCTGCTTGCTTTATTGCTACATAATTCGTTATAACAAAAGCACTTACAACAAAAGCAACAATCAACAAAATGTGCTTGATATTGAAACGAAATTGAGGAGTTTTTATTGAAACAGATGTGTTCATTTACAAAATCCCTTCTTTCTCGAGAAGCTCTTTCAGGTCGGTGTAAAATTTGGGGTAGTCAAAATCTTTTACTTTCGAGAGGAATTTTTCTGTTCCACGCAGGGTTTGTTCTGCCATTATTTTCATTGCTTCTTGCTTTGTGGCATCGCAAAAACGTTGGTAGTCAGGTAATTTTATTTCTAATTTCAATATTTTTCTTGCTCGTGTATATGATTTTCGTTCTTTCCAATCAACACCATTGTCAGCATCTGGAAACACTACAAAAATGAAAGAAAGGCTTTGTATATATTTTTCTGAATAGTTTTGAATTGATAAGTTTTTGTTTATTAAGTCTTCCAAAACACTTGAAAACCAAATATTTTTCTTTGAACCACTATCAATTCTCGAACTGAAAACAAAATCGGGTCTTGGTTGTGCCCCTGCAATGTTTTCAACACCTTGTTTTAATGCTTCTTCTACTGATATTATCATGTTTGCAATTTTTATCTAAATATTTTACAACCAGGCGGCTTTATCAAATACGGATGTCCACACCATAAAGGATATGTGTAAATCAATAATTTCTCGGTTATCAAACACTGTTTAGATGTTCCTGTGTATATTTTTTCATAAAACAAATCATTATCATCAAGAAAAATATCCAACTTTTTGTTATTCAAATATATCTCATTTGGATACCTGCCTTCAAATCCGTTTTTTGTCATGCCTACTTTCCAGACTTCATCTATTTTTAAATTTACGAAACCTACCAACACATTCCCATAACGCAAAACAGGATAGTTTTTATTTTGCTTTGCTCTCAAATAGTAAACCTCACAACCTTGATGGTCAATTGTTTTGCTGAGAATGCGCTCGATTTCGGTTTGCATTTTTTTTATCAGACTGTCTTCAATTGGCAAATCGTCAAGAATGCCGCCAAGTCCGCCTGTTGTATAAATTTCTTCTGCAAGGCTTTCAATATCTTCGATTGATAAATCTGGCGTGTTTTCTGCTGCTTGCTTTATTGCTACATAATTCGTTATAACAAAAGCACTTACAACAAAAGCAACAATCAACAAAATGTGCTTGATATTGAAACGAAATTGAGGAGTTTTTATTGAAACAGATGTGTTCATTTACAAAATCCCTTCTTTCTCGAGAAGCTCTTTCAGGTCGGTGTAAAATTTGGGGTAGTCAAAATCTTTTACTTTCGAGAGGAATTTTTCTGTTCCACGCAGGGTTTGTTCTGCCATTATTTTCATTGCTTCTTGCTTTGTGGCATCGCAAAAACGTTGGTAGTCAGG
>JAOZMU010000620.1 GCA_029934165.1 Bacteroidales bacterium | reverse complement strand
TCTCTTTCCGTAAACGGTCTGTTTCTGCAAAACGTTCATCAAAACGTTTATCACTCTCTTTCCGTAAACGGTCTGTTTCTGCAAACATTTTCCATATAACTTCTGCCGATAATTTATCTTCGTTTTCCATGAGTTTAAAATTTTAGGTTATAAGTAAAATGAATTTAATAAAGTAAGCCATTAAAATTCCTAACTAAAACTAAATCAGGCGTAAGCAAAATTATTAATTTTCCATTACTAAGTGCCTTACACTTTTTTAATATTGAGACAATGATTTACTATTTGACTGAAAATAAGCAACAAACAGCAAATAATGGTATAGGTTAATTTAATCTTTGTTCTAAGTATTTTTTGGGCTGAATTAAGTTGCCACTACGGGGCGAATTTCGATAATTTAATTTTATGAACCAACTTTGTAAAATATTCTATACTAATTAAGAATTGGCTATTGCTTGAAAATAAGAATTTTATGCAATCGGAAAAGTAAGTTATTTAACCTAATTTAGTATATGTAGGTTCAAAAGTATAAAAATTAATTTGTACGACAAGGTGTAAGTGCGTAATTTTTCTGGTGTTTGTTGTTTGGCATCGAGTTATTGTTGGTGGTGAAAACGCTTGCTACAAAGGCGTTTTGCGGCAGGGATTGTAGCGGTAGCTCGGTTTGTTGGCATGTGATTTTTGGCGCATTTTGGCGTGGCGATTGAAATGAGCCAACACCAAAACGCTTGCCAAAAACGCATGGCAGCACACCGACTACAAGCGGAAAGCCCATAAGCCGCCCAAAAAATAGTTATTGTCAGTCAATATGTATGATATTTTTAAATTGTGTTTTGTAAACGCCTGTAAATCAACGCCTTGCAAAACCCGCAAAAATTATTTAAACTATTGATTATTAGAGCAATATGTTTTTATACATTGGAAATGTCATACACATTGTTAGTAAGATGTCTTTCTTATCGGCAAAAACACGTATGATGCTTTAAGAAATGCAAATTGATTTTGTGAACAAATCTTGCTGTGTTCTAAATATGGTGTGGGAAGGGTAAAAATGATTATATTTGTGGGTGCAAAATTTAGTGGAAATACTTAGGCGAATCACAAATAATAATTAACCTTATGTAAGTACTCATACAAAAGTTCTTACGCTTTTTATTAATCTAAGTTGTTAATTCACAGCTTAAACGTTTCATAAAAAATAGGTCTTAGACCTCACTTGTTATTTTAACCTTTAATGGCTTTAAAAAAACACTCAAATATTCGTTATATTATCGTATTTTTGAACTGTTAGGGCTTAAAATACCTGCGTGCAAATTGGCTAATTGTATATTGTGAATTGCTCTAGCAGAAAAAGGTTTAAAATAAGTGCGTATATAATGCTATCAAAGTAAAGTGTATTGTGTTGATATTTAAGCAGATACGAGCTGTTAGTTTGTCGATATTTGTGTACGCCTACATATTATTAATTTGGGGACGAGAAAATGAAAATAAAAGTATGTTTAATTCAGGAAAGCCCTGTTTTTTTTGATAAAGAAAAAACAATTGAAAAGGTCGAGTGTCTAACGACGAAATATGCAAAACAAGGTTGCAAGTTGGTTGTTTTTCCCGAGTCATTTATTCCTGGCTATCCAAGGGGATTTTCTTTTGATGCAAAAATAGGAAGTAGAACTAATGAGGGCAGAAAACTATATGCGGAATACTACCAAAACAGTATCGACATTGAAAGTGAGGATTTAAAAAAGCTCGAAAATATTTCAAAGTTACGAGGTGTTTATCTGGTAATTGGCGTTACCTAACGCGAAAAAACAAGCTGAAGTTTATTCTGCTCAATGCTTTATATTTCGCCAACAGATGGATTGTTGGGGGTGCATCGAAAAATTAAACCAACAGGAGTAGAAAGAATTGTTTGGAGCGAAGCCGATGGTAAATCGTTAGTTACTTTTCGGACTAGGATAGGAAAATTGGGCGGTCTTATTTGCTGGGAAAATTATATGCCCATGGCAAGAATGTCGATGTATAGAAAAGGCGTAGAGATTTATATTGCGCCAACTGCCGACTCGAGAGATGAATGGATTTCTACCATGCAACATATCGCATTAGAGGGTAGGTGTTTTGTGCTTGGGTGTAATTAGTATTTCACAAAATCTATGTATCCAGACAAATATAAATCATTGGTGTCAGACGAGCCAGAATAAATTTGCCGAGGTGGTAGCGTCGTTGTTTCACCAATGGGAAAAATAATTGCTGGCGCATTATTTGGCGAAGCTGGCGCATTGGTTGCCGAGTTGGATTTGGACGATATTATTTTAAGTAAGCACTCATACAAAAGTTTTTACATATTTACTTGTTCATATTTCGCTGATTAAGTGAACTTTGCAGAAATGCGTAAGCAACATTAAATAGGTCTTAGACCTTAAATTGGATTTTGATGTTATTGGTCATTATTCAAGAGATGATATTTTTGTTTTCAACGCATTGAATCAACCAGAAATGGGAAAAGAAAATACGTAGCCACATCATTTGGGTTTGTTTTAAGGTTTTTTGTTGATGCAAATAATATACACATTTATTGCTGCTATTAATTTGAACATCAACAACAGAAAATATTTATTTTTAACTATGTAATGGAAAATTAATAATTTTGCTTACGCCTGATTTAGTTTTAGTTAGGAATTTTAATGGCTTACTTTATTAAATTCATTTTACTAT
>JAOZMU010000619.1 GCA_029934165.1 Bacteroidales bacterium | reverse complement strand
AAATTCCTAACTAAAACTAAATCAGGCGTAAGCAAAATTATTAATTATTAATTACTAATTACTATGCGTATTTTTGCAGATAAAAATAACAATCAGATTTTTTTGGGCGGCTCAAGGGCTTTTCGCTTGTAGTTGCCTTGTGGCTTGCGTTTTTGGCAATGTCGGTGCAGGAGCTTCCTTCGGTCGCTCTGCACCGCCAGCCAAAAATCGCAAGCCAGCTTCGGCAAGCTACCGCTGCAATCCCTGCCGCAATAGCTTTGTAGCAAGCGATTTAACAAAACAAACAAATTATTATTTTTTCGAGCGGTAGCCAATTCGTAATTTTTAATTCGTAATTAATATAATGGTGTGTATAAAAATTTGTGATATGAAAAATATTATTTTGATAGTCGTGTTTTTTATAGCTTCGTTTGCTTGTAATGCACAGAACGAATGGACGTTAGATAAATGTATCGAGCAAGCACAGCAAAACAATTTACAGATTCGGCAGTTTGAATTAGATGCTCAAATGTCGCAAACCTCCTATTCGCAGTCCAAGGCAGAGCTTTTGCCAACAGTTTCGGCAAGCGGCGACCACTCGTATCGGCTTGGGCGTGCTGTTGACCCGTACACCAACCAGTTTACGGAAACAACTGTGCAGTCGAATAACTTTTCGATTGATGCCTCGATGCCATTATTTCGTGGAGGCAGGAATTTTTACACGATAAAAAAGAATAGATTTTTGTTTAAGGCTAGTATTGAAGAAGTTGCACGGTTGAAAAACGATATTAGTTTGAATGTTGCGGCAGCGTATTTGCAAGTTTTGTTAGATGAAGAAATGCTGGACGCTAATCGTCGGCAAATTGAAACTACTCGGTTGCAAGTTTCGTTGACACAAAAGTTGGTAGATGCTGGTAGTTTGGCAGAAAATAGCCTGCTGGATATTAGGGCGCAAGAATCGGCAGAAGAGTTGCTGGTTATCAATACGGAGAATAAATTGGCAGCCTCGTATCTGCTTTTGGCTCAGATGCTTGAGCTTGAATCGGCTGCCGATTTGACTATCTCGCGACCAGATTTACCACAAATTGATGCAACAGAACCATTACCAGACATGCAAGAAGTTTACGCAAAATCGCTAAGTTTACCACAAATTGCTGCTGCCGAATATCGTCTGGAAAGTGCCGAAACAGACGTGGCAATTGCACGCTCGCAAATTAGCCCCGAGATAACTTTGACGGCATCGTATGGCACTGGATATTCCGACGCTCGAAAACTTTATGAAACAACCGTTGGCGATGTTCAACCTATTGGTTTTGTGGGTTCTACGGGAGATACCGTTTTTGCCCAGACAACAAACTCAACAGAAATAGATTATCCGTTTGGCAAGCAATTGTCGGACAATGCAAGTACGCGTATTTCGTTGAATATCTCGGTGCCAATCTTCAATAATCTAAGGACTTACACATCTATACGAACATCAAAATTGCAAAAAAAAGATTCGGAATATTCTCTGAAAATAGCCGAAAATACTCTTTATCAAGATGTTCAGCAAGCACATAGTGCAGCACGTGCGTCTATCGCGCGTTATCGTGGAGCAAAAAAAGCGTTAGAAGCTAGGCAGTTAGCGTTTGATAATATTAAAACGCAATACGAAATTGGGTTGATAACAACAATAGATTATAACATGGAAAAGAATCGTCTATCAAATGCCGAGTCGGATTTTTTGCAGGCTAAATATGAGTACTTTTTTAGAATTAATATCTTGAATTTTTATTCCGGAAAACCACTTAGTATAAAATAATTAATTATTAATTCGTAAATATTCTTTTCTTTCCCTGCCAATTTTTGATGTTTGACTTATAATTAACTTATTATCAGTAAGTTTTAAGACATCTACAATTACAGAATCGCCTTTCATGGACGAGGGAGTCTCAAGATAAACAATAATTTCATTGAGGCTTTTTCGTTTCCATTTTCCAGTTTGCGAAACATAGATTTCACGACTTGCAAACCTGTTGCTATCCTCGAAAGAAATATAATTTTCTGCTATCATTTTGGCAAATTCTACACTGTTACGAAACTGATAATCAACCGCTAAGGTATCATTTTCTTCCATTCCCTCAAAAGAAACCAACTGCCATTTGTGCATCAATTGCCTATTCAAGGAGTCGATGATTTGCGCATTTTTGTCTTCGCTCGAAGTCCCAAGACTACAAGAAGTTAAAGAGACAATAAACCCCAAAAGTAATAATATAAAAGCACTGTTTTTATTTGTCATATTTATAGATTAGAACGAAGATTAAATTAACATATACCATTATTTGCTGTTTGTTACTGATTTTCAGTCAAATAGTAAATCGTTGTCTCAATATTAAAAAGTGCATGGCACTTATACACTATAATAGAACAAAGTAAGAACAAAGTAAGGACAAAGTAAGGACAAAGTAAGAATTAGAAAACCTTATTTTTTTATAGCCCAACCACTAACTTTAGTTAGTGGAAAATACGAACCTGATAGAAGACATTTTATTGTTGAAATTCCTATTCATGAAGACTTTTTAGGAACTGAAATATTTAATGTAAGTAATGGAAAATTAATAATTAATAATTTTGCTTACGCCTGATTTAGTTTTAGTTATGAATTTTAATGGCTTACTTTATTAAATTCATTGTGCTAAGAGATTAGACTTTGGACAAAATTATTAAAACTAATAAATAATAATCAATTAATAAT
>JAOZMU010000618.1 GCA_029934165.1 Bacteroidales bacterium | reverse complement strand
TTTAACAGAGCTAAAAATAGCTAATTATTAACACCCCAGTCTAAGACCTTAATTAAGTTGTATGCTTTCAAAACCATTATGTGCATTTTTATTATCTTTGTCGTAAGTGTCTAAGTGCCATGCACTTTTAAATATTGAGAAAACAATTTACTATTTGACTGAAAATCAGCAACAAACAGCAAATAATGGTATAAATTAATTTAATCTTCATTCTAAATTCATAACTTTATGTTTTTACTTTTTTAAAACGTGTATTTTAAGTCCCGACAGAAAAAGACTACTCAATAATCTTGATTATGAAAATATTTATTAACACGTTGAATATACACATGATCCTAAAATTAAAAAAAATAAAAAGAGTTCCAATTGTTTTTGTTGGAAAAGAACCATATATTACAAAGCTATCAAAATAATAATTAAACTTAATTAAAAAGTTACCGTTAGTGTTTTTTATCGAGTGCGTATTTTGACGCGCGACTAAAATGTTCTCTGTTTTTACTAACTTTCAACCACAAAATTATTTCGTAAGTCTATGGAAGAATTACAAAAAATGATACGACAGGCTTGCGCTTCGGGGACAATCTCGGACGGCGACAAGCATAATTTACAGCAAAAGGCTAATCTGCTTGGGTTTGGTGCTAAAGACCTTGAGTTTCTCATAAACAATGAGTTAAGCAAAACAACCAATAATAGCGGATTGAGTTCTGGCTTTGAAACTACCGATAATAATACTACGGACGATATTAATTCTGGTTTTGTAACGACAACGGACAATACCAGTTCTGGTTTTGAGACAAATAACACCGTAGATAATTCATTTACAGATGTTTCGGTTCTAGATTCGCAGGGAGCTATGAGTATTGTGTTGCGCGGAAAAAGATACGGAAAATGGGTTATTATTAAAAGAATAAAACCAGAATTTAAAAACGACCAAAAATATAGAGACCTGTTTTACAAAGAGTTCGAGAATGCCTATCATTTAGACCATCCAAATATTATTCGGCTGTTGGATAAAGGCGAAGATGCCGAAGGTCCTTATTATTCGATGGAATTTGTTGATGGTCAGGTGTTAACAAACATGATAAAACAAGGCGGAGTTCAGGACAAAAGAACTGTGAAAAGAGTTTTCTTGCAACTGCTTGAGGCTCTGGCGTATGTGCATAAAAAACAAATTTTTCATCGAGACTTAAAGCCTGACAATGTGCTGGTTACGTATCGTGGCGACAACGTAAAAATTCTTGACTTTGGTCTTGCCGCTGCCGATAGTTTTGATGATGATTTAGTAAAAGTTGGCACGCCAAGATATTCTGCGCCTGAACAAATGACACGCGGAAACACAGTTGACCAACGGGCTGATATTTATGCACTTGGGCTTGTATTACTCGAAATGCTTACCGGAGACACGAAAGACACAAGCGCGCAATCGGTTAAAAATGAGGCTTATCAGAAAATTGTTTCTAAATGCCTGAAAACCAATCCTAATGAGAGGTATTTTAGTTGCGATGAAATACTTGAGGTTGCGCAATCGTCAGATTTATTGACATTTAAGAAACAGCCAGAGGTAAATACAAACGTACAAAACACCGCGATTTTAAAACGCGAAGCAGACGCATATTTTCGCGATGGTGATTATGCCCGCGCAAAAGATACCTATCAAAAAATTTTAAGTGTTAACCCAAATGATTCTTATGCTCTTGCGCAAATAGCTAAGTGTCAGGCTCGTTTGACAGTCGGAAATAAAGACGACAATAAAAAATCGTCGCTTGTGCCTATCATCATTGGTGTTTTGGTGATTGCGATTATCGGAATTGGCGGTTTTTTGTTTAAAGATGATATTGCAGCTCTTTTCAACAAAACAGAAATCGTTGAAAATGAAGATGATAACAACAACACAGGTACAGACACAACAGAAACTCCCGATGACACATCGAGCGTGAATGGCGACGATAATAACAACGGAAACGAAACACAACTAACAGCGTATGAGCGATATATAGCTTCGGCAGACTCTGCCTTAAAACGTAAACATTTGCCAAAAGCCATCGGGAATTATGAGAAGGCGTTGGGCGAAAAACCTGCGGATAATTATGCACAGGGCAAAATCGACGAGTGTAAGCAAATCATCAAAAGTGCAGGAAGGCTATTCAAAGATAAAGGCGAAAATAATCTTTATGGTTTTAAGTGGAAGGAATACGTAATTATTGATTATTTATACGAGGATGTTCGTAGGTTTTCTGACGGACTTTGCGGTGCTTGCAAAGATGGAAAATGGGGATTTATCGACGAAACTGGCGAAGTGAAAATTGCATTTAAGTTTGAAAAAATTACACAAGATTTTTCCCCCGGATACAAAGCATTTGTTTTCATGAATGGTGTCTGCTGGCAAATTAATAAGCAAGGCAGGACTACAAAAAAATGTCCGTAGCAAAATAATATTTGTTACAAGACCCGCAATTTATTCAGTTGCGGGTTTTGTTTGCAATATGCCTCAGCTTTTTGTGAATAAGTGTCATGCACTTTTTAATACAGAGTTTATTCATAAAAAATCTATTCACACTGAAAAGAAATATTCTTAGTAAAATGAATTTAATAAAGTAAGCCATTAAAATTCCTAACTAAAACTAAATCAGGCATAAGCAAAATTATTAATTATTAATTTTCCATTACTTATGGTTTTTTTATGGGCGGCTTCGGGCTTTCCGCTTGTAGTTGCCTCGTGCC
>JAOZMU010000617.1 GCA_029934165.1 Bacteroidales bacterium | reverse complement strand
TTTTCATCAAAAGTGGCCTCGGTTTATACCAAAGTTACCCATTAATAATTAATAAATTTACAAAAGCAAATAATCAACAAAAAAGACGCTATTTAGCGTCTCATTTTCTTACTTTGTTCTTACTTTGTTCTTACTTTATTCTTACTTTATTCTATTATACTGAAAAGTCGGAAGAACTATTTAAAAAAACTCTAAATCATTGATTAGTAAAGGTTTAAATAAATCAGAGTGAGTTACACTTTAATTTGATAATCAAACAGTTAGCAACTATAAGAAAAGTTTTTCCGACTTTTTTTCAGTATTATAGTGTATCGTAAATTCTTGTCTAAATATTAAAAAGTACTTAGCACTTAGTTAAAAAAACGCCCAATTTGCTTAATGGCTTTTGGTAAGGCAAATACAACTACCTTATCCTTGGGTTTCATTAGGCAATCGCCGGTAGCAATGATATTCGATTTTCCGCGTACTATTCCACCAATAATTGCCTCTTTAGGGAAATTTAAATTTTTTATAGTCTTCTGAGTAACAACGGCTCCCGCCTTGACTTCAAACTCAAAAATCTCGGCATCTGTTCCTGTGATACATCTGACAGAAGACACCGCGACGTTCATTGTGTACGTAAAAATATGACTTGCAGCAATCATTTTTTTATTGATGATAGTCTCGATACCCATATTATCGGCAATATCAATATAATCAAGGTTTTCCACCTCTGCAATAACCTTTCGTACTCCTAATTTGCGTGCAATAAGACACGATAAAATATTAGTTTCAGAATTTCCTGTTACGGCAACAAAAGCATCCATTTTTTTTGCACCTTCTTCAATCAGCAAATCAATGTCGCGACCATCGCCGTTGATAACTAAGGTGTTCTCAAGAAAATCGGCAAGCTCAAAACTTTTTTCCTTATCAAGCTCAAGTAGTTTCACATTGCTGTAATTTTCGATTTCTTTGGCAACTTTTTTTCCAATCCGACTACCACCCAAAATCATCATGTTACGTATGTCATAGGTTTTTTTGCCTGAGTATTTCATCAAGCTAGCAATGCCAGAGTGATTAGTAATTACATAAACCAAATCGTTTGCCTGAAAAATATCCGTTCCACGTGGAATAATCGTCGTACCACTACGTGTAATTGCCACCGCCCGATAGTCCATAACAGCATCATCTTTAGAAATATCTTCAAGAGTTTTGCCAAGAATTGGTGCGTTTTCTTCAAGTTTAATAGCAAACATCGAGAGTCTTCCGCTGCAATATTCATACACCTTTGATGTACCGGCTTGTTTCAAAATATGAACGATTTCGCGAGCGGCTAAAATTTCTGGATATATCAGTGAATCAATGCCTAAGCTCAAAAAATAATCGCGGTTTTTAGCTAATCCATATTCCAAATTATTTATCCGAGCTGTTGTTTTTTTCGCTCCAAGTTTTTTTCCGAGTATCGCAGCAATAATATTCATCGATTCAAGCTGCGTTACGGCAATAAATAAATCTGCTTTACGCACATTTGCGCGCTGCAAAACCTCAATAGACGATACAGAACCATGCACAGTAAGGGCATCGAAATGTCCATCAATCGAACGCAGTTTTTCTTCGTCCGTATCAATGACTACAACATCATGATTTTCATCGCATAATAACTTAGTAAGATACGCTCCAATTTCACCTGCTCCAGCAATAATAATTTTCATCTTTATAATTTATTGGCAATATATGGGATAAAATAATTTCAAAATGTTGCAATTTGCACACGAAAATAATATTTTTATACTTGTAATCAAATGTTCTATTCTGATTTACAACTCATTATAAAACAATAAATCAACAAGCAAACGTTTCAAAATTATTGCGAAAATATAAGAAAATCTATCAATAAAAAAAGTATCAACAATTATAACAATATGTCTATTACAGCCAAATTCGGTCAGATTTTATTAATTGCATGATATACAACACAATAAAAGTCTGTAATGTTACATCCTATTGGATTTAATGCGCAAAATTTGTCTGAATTTATACAAAATAGGGCAATTTTAACATAAAGAATCAAATATTTTGGCGTATTACGGAATATTTAATTTGCTGATAATGAATACAATAAATGCTTTCTGACCGAATTTGGCTTTAATAGCAATATGTATGATATTTTTAAATTGCGTTTTATAAACGCCTGTAAATCAACACCTTGTAAAGCCTGCAGAAATTATTTAAACTATTGATTATTAGAGCAATATGTTTTTATACATTGGAAATGTCATACACATTGTTATTAAATAGGCACATAAAAATAATCAGCAATTTTTGAATTGTCATTAACTTAAATATCAACCATATAAGTACTCTTACAAAAGTTCTTACGCTTTTTATTAACATAAGTTGTTAATTCACAGCTTAAACGTTTCATAAAAAATAGGTCTAAGACCACTAGTGTCCCATTAAAACTCAAAGAGTATCAATGGGTTAGAATTAAGTTCTTTGACATTCTGTATATAAGGTTTCGTAATAAGTTCATTTAAAGGCTTTTTATCAAAAAGAGAAACACTCAAAATTTGTAGAATTTCGTAATTTGTCAGTGGGGATTTTAGTTTTTCTTTTATTATTGCTACCGATGTGTATGTAATAATTGCTGAAAATATTTGTATTTTCACCGCATTTTCAGATATTCCCCAAAACTTTTGATAGTCCATACATAACAGTGTTGGTATGATTATCAAACAGTTGTATGGCTG
>JAOZMU010000616.1 GCA_029934165.1 Bacteroidales bacterium | reverse complement strand
AGGAAATGGGCGTAAAAAACATCCGCTTCCCCGACAGTAGCGGAATTGGTGTAAAACCAATTTCCATCGAAGGAACAAATCGCTTAGTGCGCGCTGCGATAAATTACGCACTTGTCGAAAAACGCCAATCGCTGACATTGGTTCATAAAGGCAATATAATGAAATACACCGAAGGCGGCTTCAAAAAATGGGGTTACGAGCTGAGTGTCAATGAATTTAGGCAAGACGTAATAACACAACGCGAAAGTTGGATACTTGGAAATAAAGACAATAACGCAAATCTTACCATCGAGGAAAACGCAAAAATGCTTGAGCCAGGTTACGGCATGATGACAAAAAGTCAGCAGCAAGAAAAACGCGATGAGGTGGAAAATGCGCTCAAACTTTTACCAACGCATGGCAACGGGCAATGGAAAAACAAACTAATGATAAAAGATGTCATAGCCGATATTGCTCTACAACAAGTAATTACGCGAGCCAAAGAATTTGAGGTTATCGCAACAATGAATCTCAACGGCGATTATCTTTCAGATGCACTTGCTGCACAGGTTGGCGGCATTGGCATTGCACCCGGAGCCAACATAAACTACGACACAGGGCACGCCATTTTTGAAGCAACACACGGCACAGCACCAAAATACGCTGGTCTCGACAAAGTGAATCCGGGTTCAGTAATTCTCTCAGGCGGCATGATGCTCAAGTATATGGGTTGGGATGATGCTTATGATATTATCTGGAAAGCTCTTGTGAAAACAATCTCAGAGAAGCGTGTAACCTATGATTATCATAGACTTATGGAAAATGCTACTCTTTTAAAATGTTCCGAATTTGCAGATGCTATCATAGAAAATATGTAAGCACTTTTTGTGAATTATAAATTGGCTTACGCCTAATAATATTTATTGGGCTAAGTTATTTTTTCATTTTACATAGACAAGACTTTAAACATAAATTAATTTCAAAATACTAATTTTATAAATCTTAAAACTCAAAAATTATGAAAACTTTAAAAGATAAATTACGCGAGAAAATTGAAGAAGCAAGACCAAGAACCAAACGGCTGATAAAAGAATTTGGCGATGTGGTTGTCGATAAAGTTACTATAGCACAAGTATTTGGCGGTATGCGTGGTTTAAAATGTTTAGTTACCGACATTTCGTACCTTGACCCAATGGAAGGTATTCGTTACCGAGGATATACACTCAAAGAGGTGTTCGAGAAATTACCTAAAATTGAAGGAAATGATATGCCTTACGTTGAAGGAGCATTTTATCTGCTTCTTACTGGCGAAATACCAACAAAAGAGGAAGTCTGTCTATTGGTAGATGAGTTTCGTAAAAGAAGAATTTTACCCCGTTATTTATACGATATTATTGACTCGTTCCCACAGGATAGTCATCCAATGACAATTTTTTCTGCCGCAATTTTAACACTGCATCGTGAGTCTTTCTTTACGCGAAAATACAATGCTGGAATAAGTAAAATGGATTATTGGGAGCCAACATACGAAGATACTCTCAACTTGTTGGCAAAACTACCAGAGATTGCATCGTATATTTACGCTAAGTTATATCGCGGTGGTAATCGAATTATCTCTGACCCTAATTTGGATATGGCTGGTAATTTTGCTCACATGATGGGCAAGGAAAGTCCTTATGACGATGTTTCGCGATTGCATTTTATTATTCATGCCGACCACGAAAGTGGGAACATCAGCGCACACACCGGACACCTTGTTGCAAGTTCATTATCAGATATTTATCAATCAATTTCTGCAATGATTAACGGTTTAGCAGGACCTCTTCACGGGCTTGCAAATCAGGAAGTTTTGCGTTGGTTATTATCTATGAAAGACAAAATGGGCGACAACCTCCCGAGCGAAAACGAGATGAAGCAATTTGTGTGGGATACGCTAAATTCTGGGCAGGTAATTCCCGGATATGGTCATGCTGTTCTGCGAAAAACAGACCCAAGATATGCACTACAACGCGAGTTTAGCTTGAAGCACATGGCAAACGATGATTTATTCAAATATGTCGATTTGTTGTACAAAGTAGTACCGCCAATTTTACAAGAACATGGAAAAGCAAAAAATCCGTGGCCAAATGTCGATGCGCAATCGGGTGTTATTCAGTGGCATTACGGAGTTAAAGAGTATGATTTCTACACAGTTTTATTTGGAATTGGCAGGTCTATTGGCATTACGGCTAACCTTATATGGGACAGAGCATTAGGTTATTCATTAGAGCGTCCTAAATCATTGACAACAGATATGCTGGAAAAAATTGCGAATGCAAGTAAATAATTAAAAATTACTCACGTTTCTGACTTCGCCATTATATCCTGATATTTAACACATTGCAAAGAACTCAAAAAACGATATGTTTCTGTAAAGTCGTATGTGTCAATGATTTAAACCTCAAATAAAAATGCAATTTTGATGTTATTATGCAGGTTGAGCTTTTTCGAAAATATCTGGAATTTTGGCATGTTTAAGATAAACTTTACACTTTAAAAAACCTTATTTTTTATTTTTAACCTTAGAACGAAGATTAAATTAACATATACCATTATTTGCTGTTTGTTGCTGATTTTCAGTCAAATAGTAAATTGTTGTCTCAATATTAAAAAGTGCAGGGCACTTAGTAAAGCGTAAAAAATAAAGTTTGGTTTCTTTTTAGTAAAATGAATTTAATAAAGTAAGCCATTAAAATTCCTAACTAAAACTAA
>JAOZMU010000615.1 GCA_029934165.1 Bacteroidales bacterium | reverse complement strand
ATTTTGCTTACGCCTGATTTAGTTTTAGTTAGGAATTTTAATGGCTTACTTTACTAAATTCATTTTATTAAGAGATAAAAAACGTCAAAATGTTTAGATGCAATAAAATGAAAATAGCTAAAAAAACAGATAGCAAATTGCATGTAATCGTTTTTGTTATTTTGTTGATTATTATGTCTTTTTTTTATAAATATCAAACAATAATTAGCTATCGTCCACAGTCCGTTCACGCTTGGCGACAGGCAGATTGTGCTACTCAGGTTTTGAATTACGCACAAAAGGACATGAACATTGCAAAACCGCAAATGCACGCACTTGTTTCCGATGGATTCACCGAAGGTTATTGCGTTGCTGAAGCACCAATTATTTTTTATTTTTCTGCCATTTTCTATAAGATATTCGGAAACAACGAAATAATATATAGAATTATAAACACACTTCTTTTTTTTCTTGGTTTGTTTTATCTATATAAAAAATATTCGTACATTCTTCGAGATAATCAATGGGCTATAATGCTGTCTCTCATGTTGTTTGCTTCGCCATTGTTCGTCTATTACGGCAACAATTTCATAAGCAATGTTTCCGCTCTTTCGTTCACTATTGTTGCGTGGTTTTTCTTTTTTGTTTATGTCCGCAAACAAAAAGAAAAACATTTTGCTTTATCAATTTTATTTTTTACTATTTCTGGACTATTAAAACTTTCAGAGTTTATCAGTTTGTTCACTGTCATTGGTATATATTTTTTGGAATTATTCAATATTGTAAGTTTCTTTCCTAAAGAAAAAGGAAGACAAGTTTTTCAAAAAAAAACACAAAACGGGCTTCTGTTTATAGTTCCAATACTGGCTGTTTTTATTTTTCATTATATTTATGCCGCAAACTACAATGAATTGCATCAGCAAAAATATTATTTTTACACAGCTTCGAGTAATATTTTTTTCCTTGATTCTGCCACGATTGATAAAGTTTGGGCTCAGATAAAATATTATTGGATAGGTATATACTATCATAAAACGGTTCTAATACTTCTTCCGCTACTTCTTTTGTTTAGTATTGCTAAGGCACGAAAAGTAAATCCGTTACTTTTTACTATAACTATTATTTCTTTTGGCGGCTCTATTGCATACCTTCTTTTATTTTTTCAATATTTGAACGACCACGATTATTATACCATTTCTGTTTACATTTCATTTATCTTTATATTTATAACTTTTTTTGACATCCTTAGAAATCATTATAATAAGTGGTTTAAAAGTTATATTTTAAAAGCTGTCTTTTTCATTTTTCTTGGATTTAATATGTTTTATTCTGCTCGCAAAATCGATGAAAGATATAATGGTTGGCAAAACGCAGAAAAAGTTTATTACCAAGCCCTTTGGGATATAGAGCCATATTTGGAAAAAATCGGGATAAAGCCAACAGATAAGGTGATTAGCATCCCAGATTCTTCGCCAAATATTACGCTATATCTTATGAATAGATTTGGTTGGACAAATTTTATTGAAGGAAACTATTTGAAGCTTATTAATTTAGGAATCGAAAGAGGAGCTGATTATCTGATAATAAATAGACCTGAACTGTTAGAAAAAGAGGAGCTTAAGCCATATCTTTTAAAAAAAGTTGGCGAAAAGCAAAATATCTCAATTTATAAACTTAAATAAAAAAATATGGCAACAGGAAGGACAATAAGTGCAAGTTTTTTAACCGATTTAGACACTAAAGTTATCGAATTATGCAAAAGAAATAGAACGTATTGAAATTGAAGGGGAAGACGAAAAGCAAATTTTATTTTTTGTAGTTAAAATAAACGAAAAATGAAAAATTGTTATCCCTTTTGTTTCGGACGATGACTTGAATCGAATTATCGAACTGTTGGATAACAAAGAAAAGCCAAATCTTGGCGATGATATTTCCTGATTTTTGGGCAATTTGCCAAATTAAAAAAAAGAATTATATTTGCATAGATACTTTGCAATGTTACATACAGACTTAAAGGTCAATTTTTGGTAGTGCAAACAAATTAACAGTCAGATATTCAATAGTTAGGAAAGTGCATTTTGAAAACCTAAAAATAATAGTCTTTCCCGAAAAATAAAACGTAAAAAATGAACATCAGCAGCAATACAAAATAAAGCTGTATTCCTTATCAATAAAGAGATACAGTTATTTTTTAACCAAAATAAAAACATAAAACAAATACTGTAAGATACGGTCATCGGTGGTGTAATGTGGCAATGACAGACCACTCGCTTGAAGAAACAATTGATTTTATGGAGTTTATTGTGAACGCTCATAACAAAAGGAACTAACAATTAAACTCTAAAAAAAATGGATTTATTCTTATCAGCAGAAATAAACAAACCGAAAAAATTAATTTATCGTAAAGATTTACAACCTATTTACAATTTAAAGATTGTATTTAGAGAAATTCGAGATTATTTTGCAGGAAATGTAACAGGAATTTCACGAGACGAAAAAATTGCACAAAATATAATGCGAATACTTTTTTGTAAGATTTATGATGAAAAAATTAAACAAAAAGACGAACTCGTAGATATTGCAAACCGACCAAACGAAAATTTAAACGAATTTACGAACAGAATAAATAACGTTTTTGAAAATGCAAAAACAAAATATTCTGATATTTTTGAAAAAGATGAACAAATAGAAATTAAAGATGCCGAATTATCTTATATAATTTCAAAGTTAGAAAACGCATCTTTACTTGATGC
>JAOZMU010000614.1 GCA_029934165.1 Bacteroidales bacterium | reverse complement strand
AACTAAATCAGGCGTAAGCAAAATTATTAATTATTAATTTTCCATTACTAACAATAACACAGTGAGTAAAATAAAAGCTGAATTACTGGCACAATGTTAATTGCATTTTTTATATCCATTCATTTGTTTCATTATCAATTAATTCCTTGTGTTTTATTGTAACCGATAGCACTTTCACAATTTTTGTAATATTCAATACTTCATTCATATTTAATTCTTTGCCTTTTCTGGCTTTTAGGTATTTGTTTAATACTTGAAAACCGCCTATATAAAAACCATAAACTTTTTCAGACACATTATTGAAATATTGGCTTTTATTGAAATATAATCGTTCTTCTTTTTTGTTGTCTAATTTTATCGTTTTATGTTCAGGTTTTATAACAATATTATTTCCGTCGCCGCAATAAATTCCAAAATCCTTGTATTCATCTCCTTGTGGGATTTTATTTAATAAATGATATTCAATAAGTTCTGTTCCCAAATTTGATATTTTTTCAAATGTTTCTATGTTTTTGCATAATGGAATTTTTGGAAACATTGTTTTGAAAAATTCTTGATATTTATTCTGATAAGTTGGACTTTGCATTATTGCATATACATAACCCAAAATCATTTCAGGTGAGAGTTCCGTTTTGTATCTTTCATTTACTTTTTTAAAGAATGATGGTGATATATTTGGTGCTTTTGTAGCTTTTTCTATATCAATTGATGTAAATAAAGCATTTTCGGCATTTGCAAGTTCTGTTCTTAGTGCATTTTTCAATGCTTCATAAGTAGCTTTATGTTCTTCATAAGTAGCAGCTTGATATTCGTCTGGATTTTCAATACTTAAAAACCATTCTTTATGTTTGGTATATTCTTGTTCTCCTTTTTTGTATTCGTCAAGTTTGCGTTTTAATTCCGGATTAATCAATTTGTTTTCAATATCTTTAAATAGACTATCATCGTTATATAACCAAAGAGGAAAGTTATACGTAGCATCTCTTGCTGTATCTAAAATATGTAAGTCGGTCGGAATATTTGAAACAAAAAAGTAATTTGTGCTTACTTGTCTGTTTATTTTAGATACAATCAAGTTAATATTGTCTTTTAATATATGCTTGAATATTTTGTGAACCGGACGGGCGAGAAAGCCTCCTTTTTCTACATAATAAGTATATTTTATATCAAAAGGTCTGTATGTAATTTTCGAAATATAATCGTCTTTTACACCAAATTTTTTAACTATTCCTTTGGCTTTTAGTAATTTCCACCCCTGACTATCTTTATGAATTTTATACTTCTCCCTTAACTCCGTTTCTTCTAAATGGTTAAAATCATTTAAAATTTCTAATAAATCCTCTTTTTTGTCCTGAAAAACTAACTTATCACGCTTACTGCAAATTCCCACACCATTTACAAGAAAAATATCATCAAGTTTTATGAATTTATCATAAGTTTTTTTGAGTTCGTAGTTTTGTGGTATAAATAAATATTGCGGTTTACTTGATTTAACTTCTTCAAAGTTGAGACTACCAATTGAATTGTTTAAACATAAATCAAATTTTTGTTTTCTACTACCCCAAAAATTAGTATGAAATACACCTTTTTCTAATCCGGACTTTTTTACGAGAATTGAAATTGCAACACCTTGCTCAATGTCAAATACATTTTTATCTGGTTTTCCTTCGGGCGTTTTTTCTAATTTTTTAGTGTTTCCATGTAAATCTATAAAATAGAGTTGGTCGAATGATTGCATAAGGCTTTGACGCATTCCGATAAACGTAGGATTATCTAAAAATGAATGGTTTGTAATTATTCCTACAATACCTTCGCCTGCTGTATCAATTTTATATTGTGCAAAACGAATAAATTTAACATAATCATCTTGCAACCACTTTGGATTTCGGTTGTTTAAAGGTTTGCCATCAACTTCATAATAATTTGCTTGTTTATCAAGTTTTGTTTTTGCCCAAATATCATTTCCTCTTAATAAGTTGGTAATCCATGCACCATTGTTTTTTGAATGTCCTGAATATGGGGGATTTCCAGTTACAACGAGTATTGGTTTGTCTTTTACTTTTTGTGCTAATTTTCCTTCGTTTGATAGTGATTTAGCATATAAATTTGGAGGAATGTCTGCAATTGGTTCTAGCGTATTTGTTAGGAATAATTGAAAACGTTCTTTCGCATTTAATTCATAATCATTCTCTTTAAGAAATTGTGAGAGTTTTAAATGGGCAATGGTATATGGTGCAATTAAATACTCAAAACCATAAATATTTTTTAAAATATGGTCTTTTATCAACATTTCTTTGAATTGTTTATTTTGAGCCGGTATAGCTTCAAATATTTGTTTCAGTATTTCAATTATGAATGTGCCTGTTCCTGTGGCAAAATCTAAAACAGTAACTTTATCAGCTTGTGCAAAACCACTTTCAATTTTGAATGTGTTTCTCAAAACTTCATTTACAGACCTAACAATAAAATTTACAACTTGCGGCGGTGTATAATAAACACCTTTTGTTTTTCTTAAATTTTTATCATAAGCTGCCAAAAAAGTTTCGTAAAAATAAATATATGGGTCTGTTTCAATATTTTCACTGTCTTTTACTTTTTTACTGAATTGTAATGATTTTTGCAATTCAGGTAAGTCTAAATTGTTCATTATTGATATTACTTCATCAATTATCCAGCGTGTGTCTTTGTAGTTTTCATCTTCCAATTCGTCAAGAAAACCAACCAACTCTCTAATTA
>JAOZMU010000613.1 GCA_029934165.1 Bacteroidales bacterium | reverse complement strand
GTGAATTAGCAACTTATGTTAATAAAAAGCGTAAGAACTTTTGTATGAGTACTTATCAGTGTGAATGGCAGAGGGCTTTTTGTGCAAGCCCGACACACGACAAAAAATATTAATAAATGAGTAAAATTACAGAAATTATTGCCAAGGAGTTAAATATTGCACTTTGGCAAATAGAAAATACAATTGAATTATTTGAGGACGGTGCAACCTTGCCGTTTATTTGTCGGTATCGGAAAGAGGCAACGGGAAGCCTTGACGAAGTAGCAGTTGGAAAAATAAAAGCGCGATTTGATGCACTGAACGAAATTGATAAACGCCGTGAAAGCATAATTCAAGCTATTGAGAAGCAGGAAAAAATGACACCAACATTGCTAAAAAAGTTGCAACAATCTTACGATTTGACCGAATTGGAAGATTTATACCTTCCCTATAAGCAAAAACGAAAAACACGCGCTTCTGTCGCTCGCGAAAAAGGTTTAGAGCCTCTTGCAGAGCAACTTATGAAGCAACGAAACATTGACATAACTAAAATTGCAAATTCTTTTTTGAACGAAAGAGTAGAAAACATCAACGATGCTTTGCAGGGCGCACGCGATATTATTGCAGAGCAAATAAATGAAAATCAGACTGCTAGGAATACTGTTCGGGCTGTTTTTACATCTGGAGCTGCCATTGTTGCCATGGTTGTAAAAGGAAAAGAAACTGATGGTGATAAATACTCAGATTATTTTGATTTTTCGGAATCGTTGAAGAAATGTCAATCGCACCGTTTTCTTGCCATGCGTCGGGCTGTCGAGGAAGGTGTTTTGCGCCTGTCGATTAATCCTTCTGCCGAGCAAGCTGTCGAAAAACTTAGTCGCCTGTTTGTCCGAGGAAACAGTCAAACATCACAACAAGTGCAACTTGCGATTGAAGATTCGTATAAGCGATTAATGTCGCCATCGATTGAAAACGAGTTTATGGGAACAACAAAAGAGCAAGCCGATGAGGATTCAATTCGTGTTTTTGCAGAAAATTTGCGTCAGCTTTTGTTGGCTTCTCCGTTGGGACAAAAACGCGTATTGGCTATTGACCCCGGATTTCGTACGGGCTGCAAAGTTGTTTGCCTCGATGCTCAAGGAATGTTGCTTTTTAACGAAGCCATTTTTCCGCATGCACCGCAAAACCAACAAAAAAAGGCTGAGGCTTCGCTAAGGGAAATGGTTTTAAGGCATGATATTCAAGCAATTGCAATTGGAAATGGAACGGCTAGTCGCGAGACTGAAAAGTTGGTGCGTGGAATTTTATTTCCGAGTAAAGTTCAAATTTTTGTAGTCAGCGAAAACGGAGCATCAATATATTCTGCGTCCGATGTTGCTCGCGAAGAGTTTCCAAATCAGGATATTACGGTCAGAGGTGCTGTCTCAATTGGGCGCAGATTGATAGACCCACTTGCCGAGTTGGTTAAAATAAACCCCAAGTCCATAGGCGTTGGACAATATCAGCACGATGTTGACCAGAAAAAGCTGCAAAAAAGCCTTGATTCGGTTGTCGAAAACTGTGTTAACTTGGTGGGTGTCAATGTAAATACTGCGAGTAAGCAACTGCTAACTTATGTCTCGGGCTTGACACCAACTTTGGCAAAAAACATTGTAGAATTTCGGAACGAAAATGGCGAATTTCAGTCAAGAGCGCAATTAAAAAAAGTCAAGCGAATGGGCGTAAAGTCATTTGAGCAATGTGCTGGTTTTCTGCGTATTACGAATGCAAAAAGTCCTTTGGATAATTCTGCTGTTCACCCCGAATCTTATCATATTGTCAAAACAATGGCAAAAGATTGTAATTGTACAGTTGGAGTCTTGCTAGAAAATTCGGAGAAAAGAAAACAAATAGTTTTACAAAAATATCAGACAGATAAATTTGGTTTGCCTACGCTCAAAGACATTGTAAATGAGTTAGATAAACCCGGACGCGACCCACGAACAAAAATTGTTGAGTTTTCTTTTGATGACACCATTCAGACGATTGAAGACTTGACGAGCGGAATGATTTTGTCGGGAATTGTAACAAACATAACCAATTTTGGCGCATTTGTCGATATTGGAATAAAAGAAAATGGCTTGGTACATATTTCCAATCTGAAAGACGGTTTTGTTTCCAATCCAGCAGACGTTGTTACTCTACACCAGCATGTTATGGTTAAAGTTATAGAAGTCGATGCACCGAGAAAAAGAGTGCAATTATCAATGAAAGATGTTTAGAAACTGATGTGTTTTTACGTAGGCTTCAATGGTTATAAGTATTCATACAAAAGTTTTTCAGCTTTTTAAGCTCCTCGACAAATTAATTGTATGTTGAAATAATTTTAGAATTGTCGGGTCTGGCTTTGAACCACGCCGACAATATTTTTCCCCAAAAAAGCTGTATCTTTGTAAAAAAGGAAAGGTTATGAGCAACCATATTCGATTTGATTGGGCGATGAAACGCCTACTTCGCCAAAAAGCCAATTTTGATGTTTTGGAGGGTTTTCTTTCAGAACTTATTGGTTTTGACGTTAGTATAAAAAATATTCTTGAAAGCGAAGGCAACCAAGAAAACGAGAACGACAAGTTTAATCAAGTTGATATTTTGGTCAGAAATAAAAACGATGACTTGATATTGATTGAAGTTCAAAACGAACGAGAAAACGATTTTTTTCATCGGATGAACTACGGTCAAGCAAAACTTACGACTGAGTATATTGATTCTGGCGACGATT
>JAOZMU010000075.1:4674-10242 GCA_029934165.1 Bacteroidales bacterium | reverse complement strand
TTAATTTATATAGACTTGAAAGTGGCTTCGGTTTATACCAAAGTCAACCATTATTGGTCTATACTACCCACACAATTTTATAAAGAACCATTTAAACTCAATTGCAAACGGCTAATTCCCATAAATCTACAAAAACTCATTGAGTTTTGTACGCTCTGCACATAAAATGTATGCCGTTTTGCAATTGAATATTATGATAAATCGTTAAGAGAAAACCCCGTTTTTAGCAGGTTTTGTGGCTTTAATATTTCATAAATTTTTTCGTCATCAATGAGAGCCAGCTTTTTGTTAGCCTCAAAAATAGTTAAATCGTTTAGTTTCATTTCTTTTGCAAGTTCCGATGCAGAATGATAGCCAATATATGGTGTCAGTGCTGTAACAATGGAACTACTTTTGTATAAACGATTTGTAGCGTTTTTTTCGTCAATAGTAATTCCTGCGAAAAGATTTTCATTTAAAGTTTCATCAGCAGCAATCAACAAGTTCAAACTTTCTAACAAAGCATTGCCAATTGTTGGCAAATAAGCGTTAAGGTCTAAACACCCCTGCCCCGATAAAGTGCTGATTAAAATATCGTTGGCATAAATTTTATGTGCAACACTTATAACAAATTCAACAATAACAGGATTTATTTTTCCGGGCATTATCGAACTTCCTGTTTGTTTTTTAGGTATCGAAATTTCGTTTTGGTTCACAAGATTAGACGACAAAAGCCTAATGTCGTTAGTCATTTTCTCAAGGTTTACGGCGTGCGCTTTCAACGTGGCGTGCACCTCGACAAACGAATCAAGATTGCTCGTTGCATCGGGCAGGTTTTCGCTTCGTGTAATTGGCAGTTTGGTTATGCGCTTCAGTGTTGGCGCAGCTTCCATGACAAAATAGCGTGGCACAGCAATTGCAGTTCCGATGGCACTGCCACCCAAATTGACAACTTTTATGCGCTCCAAACATTTGGAAACTCGCCACCAATCGCGCGAAAGTGCCTCATTATAAGTGCTAAATAGTTTTCCATACGATGACGGAACAGCTTCCTGCATTTGTGTATAGCCTATACGCGGAATATTGCGCGTTGTTTGCTCGATTGTTTCGACACGAAATCGTAATTTGTTGATTTTCTCTTCGAGCCTGAGTAACAGCTTCATAGCAGCGACAGTCAAAGCCGTTGGGACAACATCGTTAGTAGATTGATAAATATTTGCTTCTTCTATTGGGTCAATAAATTCATAATTTCCCAGGCTTTTGTTTATGCTATGAAGCGATAAATTTGCAATTATTTCATTGATATTCATGTTGATACTCGTACCAGCTCCGCCTTGCATTGCCGGCACAATAAATTCCGAAAAATGTTTGCCATCTGCAATTTGGTTTGCCGATGAAATTAGAGCTTCTAATTTATAGTCGCTAATAAAATTTAGTGGGATTTTTTTGTCCGCAAATTTATTATGGGCTGCCAGTTTAAAGTTTTTATAAGTCTCATAACAAGCAATCTTCACAGTTCCCATAGCACAAAACCAATCTTTTGAAAACACGGTCGTATCAGGAAAATTACTCATAGCTCGCTGCGAGTGAATCCCGTAAAGTGCATCGGCAGGAATTTGCTCTTCGCCAATAGAATCGCGCTCAGTTCGGTATATTGTCATCTTTCGTTAAATTAGAACTATTTTCATGAAATTCAGATATTTATACAGTTTAAAGAAGTGAAAAAACAAAGCCAGTATGCGTTAGTTGTGTTTGTTCTCTTTTAGTACCATGTCAATCGTAATAGCACTAGAAATTATAACAACTTTGGTGTTTCTATCCCTAATTTCCGAATCAATATTAACGTGATATTTGTCTGCCGTCGTGAAAACTTCTTTAAGTGCGCCTGCCCATTTTTTGCTAATTTTACCTATTTGATTATCAGACGAATCCGTTATTGTGAAATTCCAAGCCTTCCAATCGCCAAAAATTGTAGCAAGTTGATTTTCAGATGTATCGTAGATTTTAAACTTTGGTTTTAGGCTAAACTTTTGTTTGATGTATCCGATTGGCTCGTCATTTTCATCATTGATTGTGATTTTGGATAAGAAAAAGTACCAACCTCTATTTATTGATGACAATAATTTATCATCGTTATCTCTGATTTCCAGTTTAAACGGTAGCATTTTTTTACCCACTAATAGCCTAAGTGTCTTTTGAGTGAAAGACAATTTTTGTTTTATTGCTCCAATATGGTTTCCGTCTTTATTGTAAACTTTGTAGTCGTTTTCAAATTTCAATAAATTGACTTTCTCGTCAATAAAATAGTCATTTGTTTCAAAAAAACTTGTGTTCATAATTATTTATTTTAGTATTTTGACGAAAATATGTTCGTCGGTTTCATAAATTATTTCAGTTGATAGTTTCGGGATTTCTTCTTCCCAAATCGGCGCACCAATACGATATGAGTGTCCAATGTCTTTGAACAGAACTAAGTAGTATTGGTTTACAGGTGTTTTTGTTTTATTAATAAATTCATTCACATCATCGGCATCTTGTGCAAACCTGCACGCAAGCTGGCTTTTTAACGTTATGGTTTGCCAATGATTGCTCATTAGTAAATCTTCTTTGCTAACATTTTCTTTTATAGCCAGATAAAGTGCCTTGTCTTTCGTTTCGGGATATAAAGTTGAGAAGAAAACTCGGGTTCGGTTTGCACTTGATAGTATTGTGATTGCCAAAATTCCGCCAAAAATAATTTTAACCGGTAGTTTTAGTTTTGATTTGATATTGCTATCTTTAAAAAACTGTATTACAGATAATAAGAATAAAATCAGGATTGGCTGAGTCAGATAAAAATATCTCGCAAAACCAATGTAACGATTAAATTTGTGGTTGAATATACCCAAATATACAATCATTCCGATATATGGAACAAGAATTAATAAACCCCACGTGTTCACGTTGTTAAAGAAAGGATTAGCGGAATATTTTTTTTTGTTCGCAATGAACCAAATTATTATTCCCGCAAAAAGAAAAAGCAACAAAAAACCGAATGATTCAATGGTTGTTGGCAAGCCGAGTGAGTCTGAAAAATAGTAGTTTAACAGTTGTTTTATTCGTGGAAAATCAAAAATTGTGTCTGAGTCTTTGCTAATTGGATTCATGGTTGCCTGTTGCGTCAAAGAATAATTGCGATAAACCCATAAACCCAAAGACACAAAAACAGTTGCACAAAAAACAGCAACGTGTAAAATGCCAGTTTTTTGATTACTTTTTTTGATTTGGAATAAAAGAAAAATGCCAGTTCCAAGTACAAAAGCAAGTCCTGCATATCTTGTAAGGGCAATTGCCGACATTGTTAAACTTAAAAGAAAAATGTAGATTAATTGTTTGTTGGTGTTTGAGTTAGAATAAAAATAAATCAAGTTTGCAGCCAAGGCAAGCAATGCAACAAAAACAGGCTCGCTGACGGCATAGGTTGCGTATGTCCACATTCCGCTTGAAAATACTAATGGAATTGTTGCGAGAATAAAGTAAAAAATATTATCCTTGAAAATCAACCTAAAAACATTAAACCACAAAAAAACACATAAAAACCAGAACAAAATATTTGTTACTTTCATAGCTGTTGCCATGTCGTTTGTGAAATACATCATAAAACTAACAGCAACAGAATATCCAGGTTGATAAATTGTAATTGGCTGAATATCAAACTTATCATCGAATTTATCTTTTGCAAGAAAACCGGTGTTGTATGAATAAAAACCGTTTCCTTCGTGTAAGTTTATTGCTCCCATTGCATAATATGCGGGGTCGTTTGTGATTTTTAGTTTGGAGTTATAGCTCTGATACAAACCAACAAACACAACAAAAAATAGTATTATTGAATAAATTAAACGAATTTTATTGAAGAATAATTTTGTAAATGATTTCATGGAGTTATTTATTTTCTATTCCGAGTTTATCTTTTTTTGCCTATATGTTTAATATCGGATATAAGAGTACTTCCGCTTTTTTGAATTAGTAAAATGAATTTAATAAAGTAATCCATTAAAATTCCTAACTAAAACTAAATCAGGCGTAAGCAAAATTATTAATTAATAATTATTAATTTTCCATTACTTAGACCTTATTTGTGAAATTGATTAATTTGTTGAATAAGAAGATTACAATTTTTCAATATCTTTTTTTGATAAATTTGTTTGTTTTTCGGCTATTGTTTTGCTATTATTTTTTAATGTTTTGGCAAATTGCAATTTAAAAAAATTGAGTTCTTTGTCTTTTTAGTAAAATGAATTTAATAAATTAAGCCATTAAAATTCCTAACTAAAACTAAATCAAGCGTAAGCAAAATTATTAATTATTAATTTTCCATTACTTATAGTTTCTTGGTTGTAATTTATAGTTTTTTATCCGTTTATTTTTTGGTTATTTCATACCAAGCTATTTTATTGTCTCTTTTTAACAACGGTTTTAAATAGTAGTCTTCGGCTTTCATTTTTTTTTCTAAGTTCGGGTCTATTAAAGTCAAATTCGAATAGATGTGTTAATTGCTTGATATACAGCACGATAAAGCCTGTGATGTAACATTATATTGTATGATGTGTGTAAAATTTGTCTAAATTTATACAAAAAAAGGCAATTTATACAAAAAAATGAAACCAAAATCATGAAAAAAGCGAACAGTGTAATTTTGTTATATGAGAGTTTTCACCTAAAAGCAGAGACTACAATATGAAAGATATTCAACAGGTTACGATAATTGGCTCGGGCAATGTTGCGACACACCTTGCGCTTGCGTTACACGCTGCGGGTTTTACGATTTGTCAAATATTTAGCCGTAGCATTAATAAAGCAAATCTGCTCGCAAAAAAAATCGGAGCAAAAGCTATTTCAGACTTGGCAAACCTTTCTGAAACAGAGCTTTACATTTTTGCTGTAACAGACTTGGCAATCGCAAAATTGGCATCACACAATTTTTTCAGAGCCAAGTTTGTTGTCCACACGGCAGGCAGTGTTCCGATGTCGGTTTTTGCGCAATCTGCTGAAAAATACGGTGTTCTGTATCCTTTGCAAACCTTCTCCAGAGAAGTCGCTGTTTCCTTCTCAGAAATTCCTGTTTGCATTGAGGCGAATAGCGAAATTGCGCTTAACCAGCTATCCAACCTTGCATATCGCCTTAGTAATCATGTGTGTATTATTTCTACAAATCAGCGAAAAACCTTACATCTGGCAGCTGTATTAGCATGTAATTTTACGAATCATCTTTACACTTTATCAGAGGAAATTCTTAGTAATAATAATATTTCCTTCGATATTCTTCATCCCTTAATACGACAAACTACACAAAAAGCTATTTCTCATAGCCCTCGCAAAATTCAAACTGGTCCTGCAATCCGACACGACAAAGCAACAATAGATTTCCACCTGAAAATGCTTTCTAATTCGTCAAATATCAAAAAAATATATAGCTTTGTAAGTGATAGCATAATCAACTATTACAATGACGATAAACCTCACAATATGAGTAAGATAAAAGAAGTAGAAGCAGGAGAAGGTAAAGTAGATTTATTCAAAATTATATTTATTCCTTCAAACATGAAAGAA
>JAOZMU010000075.1:0-4664 GCA_029934165.1 Bacteroidales bacterium | reverse complement strand
AAATGACAAACATCAAGGCTTTTGTTTTTGATGTTGACGGCGTGTTTACAAACTCGTTTGCATATCTGCATCCTTCTGGCGATTTGATGCGCTCGATGAATACAAAAGACGGGTATGCAGTTCGTTGTGCAGTGGACACTGGTTACCCTGTGGCTATTATTAGTGGCGGAAAATCAGAATCTGTGCGCAATCGTTTTCAAGGATTGGGCGTTACGGATATTTACTTAGGCACATCTGACAAGGTCGAAGATTTCGAGGATTTTATGTGCAAATATAGCCTCAAGCCGGACGAAATCCTTTATATGGGAGACGACATGCCAGACTACCTAGTAATGAAGCAAGTAGGCTTTCCGACTTGCCCAACAGATGCAGTCGAAGAGATAAAAAGTATCTCCAAATATATTTCACCTTACGATGGCGGTTGCGGCTGTGTTCGCGATGTAATTGAGCAAGTTATGCGCGTCCAAGATAACTGGGGACAAGAGATATTAAACCTAAAAAATCAAAACCAATAAAGACAACTCTTTTCGATGATTCATTTTCTAAAATTAATTCGTATAAAAAACCTGCTGATAGTTGCCTTGACGCAATATGCAATGCGGTTTCTTGTCCTTGAGCCTGCCCTGAAACTTGGCAATTTCGAGCTACAATTCAGCAACTTAAATTTCTCTTTACTTGTCTTGACGACAGTTTTAATAACGGCAGGTGGTTACGTGATAAACGATTATTTCGACACAAAAACAGACCTTCTGAATCGACCAAAAACGGTCATTGTCGGTCGGCACATCAGTCGCCGCACAACAATGGCAATGCACAGTGTATTCAACGTTATCGCAATAATTTTAGGCTTTTATATTTCGTATAACATTGGGATTTATCAACTCGGATTTATTTTTGTCCTGACAACAGGATTGCTCTGGTATTATTCTACTTCTTACAAAAGGCAGTTTCTTATTGGTAATCTGATAGTTGCATTTATGACCGCTATGGTACCACTGATGGTAATTCTTTTCGAGCTACCACTTCTCAACAAAGAATATGGCAGCCAAGTACTTTCAATGAACTCAAACTTCAACCACCTATTTTTCTGGGTTGTAGGCTTTTCTGCGTTAGCCTTTTTATCCACACTTATTCGAGAAATAATAAAAGACATGGAAGATTTTGAAGGCGACAGTGCTTACGGCAGAAATACTATTCCAATAATACTCGGAATGACTGCAACAAAAACAATAGTTTTATCGCTGATTATCATTATGTTATGTAGCTTAGGCTTTGTGTTTTTTAAGTATTTATATTGTCTTGAAGAACAAAACGGAATATGTATCAAATTTAGCCTTCCAACTATTTTATATTTTTCTATCGCATTATGGCTGCCAATTTTATTTCTAATATTTAGGTTTATACGTGCGCAAACTCAACGTCAATATCATTTTGTTTCCAATTTAGTGAAAATCATCATGTTATCAGGTATTTTTTATTCAATTATAGTTTATTATACATTCACTTATCAAATAGTAAATTAACTTATATGCCTCTAAGAGATATAAATAAATATAATATAATTCTTGCTTCTCAATCGCCAAGACGACAAGAGATTATGACACGATTTGGACTGCGATTCACAGTAGAAAAAAAACTCAATGTTGAAGAAATTTATCCTAAAGACCTTAGCACAATAGATGTTGCTACGTATCTGGCTAAACTCAAAGCAAATGCTTATGGTAAAATTGCAAAGCCAGACACAATCCTCATCACAGCGGACACAATTGTTTGCATGAACGATGAATTACTCCCCAAACCAATAGATTACGGCGAAGCATTTGATATGTTGCGCAAACTTTCTGGCAAAGAACACACCGTAATAACTGGAGTTTGTATTCGGTCGTCGAGTAATTTGGTTAGTTTTTCATCTGAAACTGTTGTGCGCTTTACAAACCTAACCGACACAGAGATAGACTTTTACATACAAAACTATCGTCCATTTGATAAAGCAGGAGCATACGGTGTGCAAGAATGGATTGGCTACGCTGGAATCGACTATATCAAAGGCTCGTACTACAATGTCGTTGGTTTACCTATTCAAAAACTTTACGAAGAACTCCTGAAATTTACAGCATAAGTGCCATGCACTTTTTAATATTGAGATAACGTTTTACTATTTGATTGAAAATCAGCAATAAACAGCAAATAATGGTAAAGGTTAATTTAATTTTCGTTCTAAACACAAATTGCATTAAAATTTTTATTAATTGGAATAACAAGAAAAAAATAAATTCAAATCTTAAAAATTAGTTTTATGAAAAAGTTTTTTATTATAATTATTTCATTTTTAATAGTTTGCGCAGGAACAATCAAGGCAGACGAAGGAATGTGGATTCCGTTGTTGTTGAAAAAATACAACATAAAAGATATGCAGGCGATGGGTTTTAAACTCACCGCAGACGATATTTACAGCATCAATCAAGCCAGCATGAAAGATGCAGTCATGATATTTGGTGGCGGTTGCACCGGCGAATTAGTTTCGGACAAGGGATTAATACTTACAAATCATCACTGCGGTTTTGGTTGGATTCAGTATCATAGTACGCTAGAAAGCGACTATCTAACAAATGGTTTTTGGGCAATGAACAACAAAGAAGAGCTTGTAAACCCTGGTCTTAGTGTTACTTTTTTGGTACGTATGGAAGATGTGTCAACACAAGTGCTAAAAGGAGTTACCGATGATATGATTGAAATAAAACGCGAAAAAACAATTGCTGGCAACATAAAAAAAATCGCGAAAAAAGCAACCGAAGGCACTCATTACAAGGCAATTATAAAACCGTTCTATTTCGGAAACGAATATTATATGTTTGTCAACGAGGTTTATACAGATGTTCGTCTTGTTGGTGCGCCACCAAGTGCGATAGGCAAATTTGGCGGCGATACCGACAATTGGATGTGGCCAAGACACACAGGTGATTTTTCTGTTTTCCGTATTTATGCGGATAAAAATAACAAGCCCGCAGATTATTCCGTCGACAATGTGCCTTTTAAACCCAAAAAGCATTTTCCAATCTCTATGAAAGGTGTCAAGAAAAATGATTTTACAATGGTTTTTGGCTATCCGGGAAGCACGCAACAATATCTCACTTCGCATGCTATTTCTTTGATTACCAAAACAATGAATCCGCATAAAATAAATATAAGACAAAAACGAATTGACGTAATAAGCGCAGACATGGATTCCGACCCATCGATTCGCCTCAAATACGCCTCAAAATACGCAGGCATTAGCAACGCATGGAAAAAGTGGCAAGGCGAAAATAGAGGTTTACGTCGATTAAATGCTATCAAAAAGAAAAAAGAGCTTGAGAAACAGTTTCAAAATTGGACATTGAAAGACCCATATAAAGCAAAAAAATATGGCAAGATTATTTCAAAATACAAATCGCTTTACAAGCGCATCTCTCCATATCAACTTGCTGAGAATTATATATTTGAAGCCGCTTTCGGAATAGAAATTCTACGTTTTTCGGGTAAATTTCGTAAGCTGGTTTTAGCAACAGACAGGGAAGTTGGCGATGATGATTTAACAAAAATCAAAGAGCAATTGAAGATAGAGGTCGAGAGGTTTTTTAAAGATTATAACCAACCAACAGACCAACGTTTATTCGCAATTTTACTTAAACTCTACTACGAAAATGTTGACAAAGATTTTCACATTGAGGCTTTTAGAACCATTCGGACGGAATATGACAAAAGTTTCGGGAAATATGGAAAATTTATTTACTCAAAATCTATGTTTGCGAATAAGAAAAAACTCCTGAAATTCATTGATAATTATACAGTTGAAGCTGTTGAGGAAATTCGCACCGACCCTGCATACAATCTATATAACAGTTTCGTAAAAATATATCTCGAAGAGATAACCGAAGCAAAATCAATGCTTTCCGGCAAGATAGATAGGCTAAACAGAACTTACATCAATGGGCTGCGCGAAATGCAAACAGATAAGATTTTTTACCCAGATGCCAATTTCACACTGCGTGTTGCCTACGGAAAAGTTGACGATTATGAACCACGCGATGGCGTTAGATACCGACACTATACGACTCTCGAAGGAATAATTGAAAAGGATAATCCAGATATTTACGATTATCGAGTTCCAGAAAAACTGAAGGAATTATACGAGAACAAAGATTATGGCGAATATGCAGAAAATGGCGAATTGCACGTTGCATTCACAGCCACAAACCACACAACTGGCGGAAACTCAGGCAGTCCCGTCATTAATGGAAGTGGGCATCTTATCGGAATTAATTTCGACAGAAACTGGGAAGGAACAATGAGCGACATAATGTACGACCCAACGCAATGCCGCAACATCACGCTCGATATTCGTTATGCGCTTTTTATTATTGATAAGTTTGCAGGTGCAGGCTATCTACTCGATGAAATGACGTTGATAAAATAAATAGCACTGAAAATTGGCGCACAATTGATAACAGATTGTGTGCCAATATGTAACACGTACTCATTGAGGCACAACTATACCAATTAGGTTAAATATTTTATTCTTAAAATTGGATAAATTCTTATTTTCAAGCGATAGCCAATTCTTAATTAGTATATTAGACTTTGGACAAATATATCATTTTCAAAATCGAAATTAATTTTGTAAC
>JAOZMU010000612.1 GCA_029934165.1 Bacteroidales bacterium | reverse complement strand
AAAACATATAGGGTACAAAATAATCAATTATTAACATCCCAGTCTTAGACCTTAGGTTAATTTAATCTTCGTTTTATACTAAAGTGAAAAAGGTTTTCGGATTATCATAAAATGTAATTGGTTGTTTATCAGTAATAAAGCTAAAATTAAAATCCTGAAACCAAAATCACTTTAGTATAAGTAAAAAAATCCGAACTTTATTTTTGAGGTTCGGATTTTTTGTAGGTACTTATGTTAGGCTTGATATTTCAGATGCGTAAATAAATTGCGTAGTCATAATCTACTGTCTATCAAGCCATAAGAGCTATTTATTCGCCTTGGCAAATTCGCGTCCACGATGTAATGCTTCAAGATTTACGTTTACTATTTTTTCGCCTTTGCGACCAAAAATCTGGCGTATTCCTTCTTCAAAGCTCTCAAACGGAATGTTGATAAATGGCGTAGCTGCACCGAGCATAACGATATTTGACGAACGTGGCGATTTGATTTCTTTTGCAATTGCGTCAGCATCTAAAGCAATATGTTTTTTCTGCTTTTCGATTTCTGCAATAATTGCTTCCATCTCCGGATAAGTAGTTATATTTAGAAACGGTTTGGTATTTGTTACCAGCCAGCCATCTGGCGATAAATAAGGCAAATAGCGCAAAGATTCCATTGGTTCTACTGCAATAATCAAATCGGCTTTACCATAAGGAACTAAGTCTGAGGCTATTGGACTTGACGAAACACGCATACTAGATTGTACTGCACCGCCACGCTGGCTCATTCCGTGAACCTCGGCTTGTTTCATAAATAATTTATTGTTCAAGGCTGCTATCCCGATAGTTGTAGCAATTGAGATGATGCCTTGCCCACCTACTCCAGCAATAATTATATCTGTTTTCATCTATTTGTTTTTATACAACACCCAAAAATGTATTTTGTTTGGGTGTTAAATTTGAACTCGTAAAAACACTATGCTTTTTAATTTACTTGCTAATGAGTAACAAGTATCATCAATGTGTAATTACTTTTTCTTTTTGCGTCCTATGGTTTGAATACATTCGCGGCGAGGAATAATCACCGAAACACCATCGTATGCAAGCTCTTCTTTCATCATCGCAACCATTTCGGCGTGATTTTTCTTTAGCGGAACAATCACACGAAGATGCTCTGGCTCAATGCCTAAGCCTGTACAAATCTGCTCCAACCGACCAAGTGCATGCGAATCTTGTCCGCCTGTCATACCGGTTGTCGAGTTGTCTGAAATGATAACAGTGATTGGAGTTTTTTCGATGATAGCATCAAGCAAGCCTGTCATGCCAGAGTGCGTAAAAGTCGAATCGCCAATGACGGCAACCGATGGCACAAGCCCTGCATCTGCCGCTCCTTTTGCCATTGTAATTGATGCACCCATATCTACGCAAGAATTGATTGCGTTGAATGGCGCAAAAGCTCCCAAAGTGTAGCAACCGATGTCGGAAAATACGCGACCATCGCCATATTCTTCAAGTGCTTCGTTGAGAGAGTGGTACATGTCAATATGTCCGCAACCTTGGCACATTGCCGGCGGACGACCTTGAACTATGTATGGTATTGGATTTCCGTATATTTCACTTATACCGAGAGCTTTAGCGACAATATTTGGGTTCAATTCTCCATCGCGTGGTATCGTTCCGTCCAAACGTCCTTTTACTTTGTCGTTGCCCAGCATTCCGTTAATCAATTCTTCAAGAATTGGGTATCCGTCTTCGAGAATAATTACTTCATCGCATTCATTCATCATCTTGGCTACCAAATCTTTAGGAACTGGATATTGTCCAATTTTCAATACTGGATATGGTAATGTATGACCTTCAAAATTTTCGATAAGATAATTATATCCCAATCCGCAAGCGATAATTCCTTTGGTTTTATTTTCGCCGTCTATATATTTATTGTATGCTGATTCTTTCGATGCTTGCTCGAATTTTTCTTGCAAACCAAGAAGCGTTTTATATTGTTGGCGAGCTATTGATGGTAGTAAAACAAATTGACGAGGATTTTCTGGCAAACTCATCTCATTTTCAGCTAGTTGTGGCTGACGTTCTACTGCTGCGCGAGAGTGAGCCAAACGCGTAGTAATACGTATTAGTACTGGTACTTTAAATTTCTCGGAAAGCTGGAAACCATGATAAGCCATATCGTATGCTTCTTGCTGATTTACAGGCTCTAATGTAGGTATCAAAGAAAATTTACCATAAAAACGAGAATCTTGCTCATTTTGAGATGAGTGCATCGAAGGGTCATCGGCAACCGTGATGACCAAACCGCCGTTTACGCCTGTGATTGCCGAGTTTATAAACGCATCGGCAGCAACATTTAGCCCTACGTGTTTCATGCAAACCATTGCACGTTTTCCTGCATACGACATTCCGATTCCAGACTCCATTGCCGTTTTCTCGTTGGCAGACCATTGCCGATGTATATCGTTTTCGATTGCATATTTATTATTCTGCACATGTTCGGTAATTTCTGTCGATGGAGTTCCAGGATATGCATAAATACCTGACATTCCGCCATCTAATGCGCCTTGAGCTATTGCCTCTGCGCCAAGTAATAGTAATTTTTGCATTGAATTTTCGTTTTATTGTTGTTTATATTAGTATATGCGTAAAAATAATTGACTCTTTTATTAAAATATAATAATATACAGGGTTTGTTCATAAGAATTTATCTGTTTTGTCTAACTGTTTGCTACAAAGGCGTTTTGCGGCAGT
>JAOZMU010000611.1 GCA_029934165.1 Bacteroidales bacterium | reverse complement strand
TCCTAACTAAAACTAAATCAGGCGTAAGCAAAATTATTAATTTTCCATTACATAGAGATTATATAAACCAATTTTTGTAATGAGGAGCTTCAGTCTGCATAAATCATAAACTTTTGTTTTATATAACCACTAATAAGTGCCTTGCACTTTTTAATATTGAGATAACTATTTACTATTTGACTGAAAATCAGCAACAAACAGCAAATAGTGATATAGGTTAATTTAATCTTTGTTCTAATATTATCATTCATGAGATTACGCATATTTACATTTTTAGTATTAAGTATAAATTTATTTTTTATTACTAATGCTTATTCACAAGACAACTCGGTTTCCTTCAGACGAATAACAATAGATGACGGACTGTCGTTGAGTTCGATATATTGTATATTTCAGGATTCGCACGGGTTTATGTGGTTTGGAACAGAAGATGGTTTGAATAGATACGATGGAAAAGAATTTGTAATTTATCGTCCAGACCTACGTGGTAACTCTCTAAAAGGCAAGTGGATAGAAAGCATTTTCGAGGACTCGAAAAAAAGATTGTGGGTTACAACCCAAAATGGCTTATCGGTGTTTGATGCTGTGCACAATCACTTTCACAGCTTCGACCCTACGGAAAATTACGATGGTATAATTAGCTCAAATGTCATCAATAAAATTTTTGAAGATTCGCATGGCGATATTTGGGTTGGCACTTCTGACGGATTAAATCGTTATCACCCCAAATCTGGTAATTTTCACTCATACAAAACTACTAATAGTAATTCGGGAGCAATTTCGGATAACTACATAACAGATATTTGTGAAGACAAAAGCGGAAATTTATTTATTTCAACTATCAATGGATTAAATGTTTATCGAAGAAAAAGAGATGATTTTTCAAAAATATTTTTCAGCAAAACCGGCACTTCTCCAAATCAAAATTCGATTACAGATATGGAAATAGACGCAGACGGAATTATTTGGTGTGGGACTTCGGCAGGTTTGGTTCAATTGAATTTTAAAACTAAGCATTTTAAAACATTTAACACAATTTTCAAAAGCAATCAAATAGAATCGGTATTTATTGATAGTAAAAATACATTTTGGATTGGTACTTCTTTGGGGTTTGAGAAATTTAACCCATATACCAAAAAATCTGAACTCATTATCAATGAGATACAAGAAACTTTGAGCCTCTCAGACAAAGTCAGAAGACCCGTTGCAGAAGATACTTATGGAGATATTTGGCTGGGAACTAATGGAATTGGATTGTTCCGTTATAATCGGAAACTGGATAGTTTGGAACATTTTTCAAATGACGAATTTAATAATAATAGCCTGTCAGAGAATGGAATAAACTCAATTTATGTCGATAATAATGGCGCAATATGGTTTGGTACATTTGGCGCAGGTTTGAATGTTTTTGACCGTTTTTCTCGTAAATTTGAAATACTACGAAAAGACCCACTCGCAAAAAATTCGTTGCCAAGCAATTTTATATGGACAATTTTTGAAGATGACAAGGAACGTGTTTGGATTGGTACAAACGATTGTGGAGTAACATGTTGGAATAGAAAAACAGGTGATTTTACTACCTATACCAATAATAGCCACGACAATAGTAGTTTGGCTCATAACTGCGTGCGCAAAGTTTTTCAGGATACTGAAGGAAATATGTGGTTTGGTACAAATGGAGGCGGATTAGACAAACTTGATTTGGAAACAGGAAAATTCAAGCATTTCGTGCAGGACAAAAATGACCCAACTACTATTTCGGGAAACAGTGTAAGGGTTATCACCCAAGTTAAATCTGGCGAGTTTTACATAGGCACAAGCAGCGGTTTGAATAGATTTAACTCCAAGACAGGCAAATTTAGGCAATACTTACATGACGATAATAACGATAATTCAATCTCACACAATTTTGTCTATTCAGCTATATTTGAGGACTCTAAAGGTAAAATTTGGATTGGAACTTACGGTGGCGGTTTAAATTTGTTCGACCCAAAAACCGAGAACTTTGTTCGTTTTAAAAACAATGTCAAAGATAGCACTACGATTTCCTCTAATAAAGTTTTTGCAATAGTCGAGCGCGATGGGCATATTTGGATAGGAACTAATGATGGATTATCGAGCATAAATTTAAACAACTACGAAATAAGACGCTACACAAAAAAAGACGGATTGCCTAGTAATGTTGTTTATGGTCTTCTTGATGACAATGCTGGTTCTTTTTGGCTTTCAACAAACTTTGGCATTTCGCGTTTCGATTATAAAAACCTTAAATTCAGAAATTTCGATGTGCATGATGGATTGCAAAGCAAAGAATTTAATGGCGGAGCATTTCATCGTGGAAAAAGTGGAATGTTGTATTTTGCTGGTGTTCAGGGTTTAAATTATTTTCGTCCGGAAAACATAATCAATAATCCTTTAGCTCCCAAAGTTGCAATGACACACTTGCGTATTTTCAACAAGGAAGTTGAGGTGAAAAATTACGACATAAATAACCCCCAAAATAATCAACCATCAGATATTATACTGAAAAATAATGTGTATTACTTATCAAAAAGCATTACTCATTCCGATGAATTAGTTCTCAGTTATACCGAAAAAGTTTTTTCGTTGGAGTTTGGAGCTTTGCACTATGCCATTCCGACAAAAAACAAATTTATGTATCGTCTTAAAAACTTTGAAACAGATTGGAATTTGGTTGGCAATAGGAGTTTTGGGCTACCAGTCTAAAGTTGGACACCCCTGTTACTTAACCAGTTAGCTTTG
>JAOZMU010000610.1 GCA_029934165.1 Bacteroidales bacterium | reverse complement strand
TTGGGTTGCAATGCCAAGTTTGTGAAGTTCATGCAAAATTTTCAAGTTGGGTTAAGAGCTTTTATTGGGATTTAAATCACAGGGTCTTGACTTCTTTTACTTACATCAAATCCTGCCAAAGTCATTGCAAAATTATCATGTAATAACGGACTGTCTTTAAATATTTTAGTGCTTTGAGATGGCAATTTTGATATTTGACTTCGGGTTGTAAAAGGAACTTTTGATATTTTTGAAATTATTTCCTTAAAAGATTTTTGTTTATTTTCATCTGCTAACGCTCCTAATTCCAAAAGGTTCTTGATAAAATGTAAATCTGCCTTTTTTGTGTTATCATCTTTTGATAAAAAACTCCAATAGTTATGAACTTCATCTTTAAATTTGTTTGAATTTTTAGATTTACCTAATGTAATATCAATATTTGCTTCAAAATTTGTATATAATCCACCTGCTGTTAAATTTGAAGAGCCAATAATTATTTTTTCAAACTCGTTATTACCAAATAAATACACTTTTGGATGAAATGTTACCATGCCTTTATCATGATGGATATATAAATTATCATTTGTAAAAGTTGATAAATTTACCAATGCCTGATATGAAGTGATATGTTGGTCAATTCCTACAATTGCTTCCGTTTGACCTCCTGAATTTGAGAAATGAACTAAATCATCGTGTAATCTGCCGACTCCAGAGTTTTTAGCATAAGCAACGGCAAATTTGAAATACTCATAATTTCCACTTCTTAGAGTTTTAGAAATTTCATTTCCAATATTTTTTTCATTTGCTAATAATTGTACTTCCATAATTATGTTTTCTTTAATATTGAAATAGCCTCATTATTTATTGAGTTTTTAGAATGGATTGCATAAGATTGTTGAACAGTCATGTCAATTTTTTCAATCATATTAAATCCATTTTGTACAGATATAAGATTAATAAAGTCAATTGTAGGGATGTTAATTTTTACATTCCCTGCTGTTGTGCGGTTATCTCCAACAACATTGAAAAAGAACTTATCTCTTTTCAAGACTCTATGAATTTGTTTTATTGCTAAATCCATATCTGTAAAATATTTGAATAATAAAGCTGCCGTATTTTTTCTTCTAAAACCTACATCTGCATTTTTGTTTAAAGTGTAAATTTTTTCAAGTAAATTGATTATTTCTTTTGGTAATATAGACTTACTAAAATTTTTCTCAAGTTCAAAATCCAATTTTTCTCGTTCAGATTTTAATATTTCTCTATTTCCAATTAAAGATTTTTCTAATTTTTTAAAAGTTTTTCGGTTTGTATAATTGAAAACAAACAGAGATAAACGGTCAGTATCAACATAAGGTAAAGCTGTTGCGTAAGGTGGAGAAGTAATAATTGCATCAAATGAGTTATTTACGAAATCAAGTTTACGCACATCTCCCAAGTGATTTTCTATCTTTGAGTTAGTAGATAGTTTGTAAATTGAATGAAATTTTTGTAATAATTCTATTTGCTCCAATACTTTATTGCAATATGTGTTAAGTAAATCCTCTGCCGGTTGGTCTTTTCTTCTTCGTATTCTTAATTGCGTTGGGTCTTGGAATGAATATTTTTTTAGAATATTACTAAGTATTATTTTCAATAAAAGTTTAATGTCAGAATTGTCTATCGAACTTATAACATTTAGAATGTGGATTATTTGTTTTAAGTTGGTTTCAGGAAACCATTTTGTGAGATATTCTAAATCTGTTTTGTCGTGATAGGATTGAATATTAATTTCTTGCCAGCTTAAATCATTGTTTAAGTTATAAACAAGCTTTTGTGTTATGAATAAATCGTCCTTTGTTATAAATAAACTACGAATTTTCGATTTTGTCAGAAGGTATGCTATGGGATTTATATCGACACCAACAGCATTAACATCATACAAAAGACTTTCTAAAAGGGTGGTTCCGCTACCGCAAAATGGATCTAAAACAGTGTCCTCTGGTTTTAAATTTGCATAATTCATAAAAGATTTTGCTAACTGAGGATAAAAACGACCTTTATATTCGTGAAATGAATGTGTTATATACCTTATTTCTCTATTTGTATTAGGTTTTATATGTTTCTCTATTTCAAAATCAAAAATTGACGGTGTAATATTTTTTACATTCTCAATAATTACTTGATTAGTAACGTATTTATTCTTGTTGTTTATATTGTTTATGTTTGAAAAGAATGTGAGCTTTTTTAATTTTTCTTGATGCAACTCGTTATTTGAAAACAGTTCAATACTACCATTAACTCGTTTTGTTGTTATGTCAGGAAACAAGCCTTTTATTTCTCGCTCTGCAAGTAGTAATTCATAATCTCTTAATTTATACTTTGATAGTTCAACTCCGTAATGATACATTTTTATTTCTCCTACTTCAAATTTTTAAAAATAATTATTTTTTCAGTCTTTATTTTCCCTATTTTTGGGTTAAATGATTTTTTTCGCAAATTAAGATTTCTTTCAAATTCAGTCTCAAATACGAACGGCGTTTCTAATGCAGCTTGTTTTAATATTTCGTTGTTCTCAATATTTCTTCCTTTTAAAATTGAATTTCCAATTACCAATGCAAAATAAGTATTTGGTTTTAGAATTTTGCTTGTACCAATAAAACATTTTTTCATGTCTTTTTGAAAATCAAATTCATTTAAACCGTTTGGTTTTGAATAATGAGCATGAGCTCCTATTTCATTTTTTTTTAAGTCATAAGGGGTAACTTTGGTATAAACCGAGGCCACTTTTGATGAAAAAAATTTATATA
>JAOZMU010000609.1 GCA_029934165.1 Bacteroidales bacterium | reverse complement strand
AAACTAAATCAGGCGTAAGCAAAATTATTAATTATTAATTTTCCATTACTTAGGTCAGAGTTTGTTTATAAAAAATCTGATTATAACAATTTTTGTTGAAACATCAGATTGTTGAATTTCAGCCTATTATGTCGCAAATAATTTATTCAAAAATTATAAAAATCCGTATTTCTATTATCGCATAAATTGGAATACGGATTTTTACGTATTAGACTGTTTTTTACGTATTTACATTTTTCAATAAATCGTTGCTACATTTCATTTTTCATAAAACCTTGTTTTTCAATAATTCTTAGAAATTCTTTAGAGAAATGAACGTTGTCTGCTTTTTTGTATCTTATGTCCGTAAATACTTGAGCTAAAGACTGTTTATTGTTTTCGGCAACAAATTGTTTGCTCGACTCTAGAGATTCTTTTTCCGAGTATAGTTTATTGATTTCGTCCGAAGAAAACTCTTTGTACGTTTCGTAATGCACAACGGCATATAGAGGAAGACGATCTGTAAGTGGTGGGTTTTCATCAGGATAGCCAACAACTACGGTCGTAACAGGGACAACACCTTTCGGAAGTTCGAGAATATCAATTATTTTTTCTGCCATATAAGTTGTTGTGCCAAGATAGCAAATGCCAAGTCCTTGATTTTCTGCCTCTAATGCAGCATTTTGAGCCGCCAAAAGTGCGTCTATTGATGCGGTGTAAAAAGACAAAAAGTTGTCGTAGCCGGCATCTGCCTTTCTGTCTGCACACCATTTATTAAAGCGGTTGAAATCTGCACAAAAAGTCAGGACAACTGGTGCTTCGAGAACCATGTTTTGCTTAAAATGCGATGCCCACAGTGCTTCTTTTTTCGCTTTGTTTTTTGTTACTATTACACTATATACCTGCATGTTGCCTGTTGTTGAAGCGCGAGTTGCTGCGTTTAAAACTTCTTGCAATTTATGGTCTTCGATAGGTGTATTTTTATATTTTCGGATTGTCCGATGATTTAATATTGTGTCTAACATAATTTAGATTGTTTATATTAATTAAAAATTACGAATTAAATTTTGCTACCGCTTAAAAATAAGAATTTTATGTAATCTGAAATGTAAGTTATTTAACTTAATTTATTATAGTTTGCTAAATGTTTTCACTCTTTTTGTTTACATAAGTCGCTAATAATCAGCTAATAAAATTCTAAAGCCTATAATGTACTCTTTTGAATATACTGAATCCCGACTATCAAAATATCATCTATTTGAGATTCATTGCCTTGCCAATTAATAAGTTCGGAAACCAATTGTGTTTTTTGTTGATACATACTTTTTGTTGACAGCGATTTTAATAAATTAGTAAATCTGCGAGTACCAAATTTTTTATTATTACTGCTTCCAAACTGGTCGTTATACCCATCGGAAAATAAGTATATATTATCACCATGTTCTAAGGTAATTTCGGTGTCGTGAAAAAATTTTTCTCTGTGTAGGTTATACCCGCCGATTGATTGAATTCCGCCCTTGAATTTTTGAACTTCTGCATTACGGATTAAATACAATGGTCTTTTGCAGCCACTAAATATCAGTCTGTCAGAGCGTAAGTCGAATGCGCATATCCCAATATCAATACCATCTGTCGATAGTTCGTTTGGGGTTTCGTTGGATAGTGTCTGTGTAAATTCTTCGTTAAGTTTTCGGAGAATTTCTGCCGGACTTGTAATCTTCTGATTTACAATTATCTGATTCAATAACGATGTTCCAAGCATGGAAAGCAATGCGCCTGGCACGCCGTGTCCTGTGCAGTCGGCAACGACAATTATTTGCCAAGAACCAACTTGCTCAAAGCAAAAGAAATCGCCACTAACAATATCTTTTGGTCGGTAAATTATGAATGAATTGATAAACATTTTACGCAATTTATCGTACGATGGTAAAAAAGAATTTTGTATTATTTTTGCGTAATCAATACTGTCAGTTAAATCTTTATTTTTTCTTTCGATTGTTAGTTTTTGTTCATTAAGTTGCTCATTCAGAATAGATAAGCGATTTGCATATTGTTGAATTTCTTCTTTTTTTTCTTTCAGTTCCATGTGTGTCCGAATGCGTGCCAAAAGTTCTTCGGCATTGAATGGTTTGGTAACAAAATCTTGTCCTCCAACACGAAATCCACGTACAATGTCCTCTGTTTCAGTCAGTGCTGTCAGAAAAATAATCGGAATATCTTTTGTGGTTTCATCGGCTTTTAGTATTTCGCAAACTTCGTAGCCATTCAATACCGGCATTGAGATGTCGAGTAGGATTAAGGTTGGCGGATTTTCGTGAACAGAATCTATCGCCTGTTGTCCATCGTTTGCAAAACGGATAGTGAAACCCTCGAAATATAGTATGTTACTCAGCAACTCAATATTGTCGGGAATATCATCGACAATCAATACTTCTTTTTTTTTTTTTGAATTATTATTATCAGACATAAAAAGCAAAATGTTAAGGAAATTTAAACAATTATTAGTAGGTGCGTAAAGATAATCGACATTTTTATTGTTGTTATTTATTTGAATATCAATACAATACCCTTTCTAATATGTAGTACTATTTGCTTTCTGTGAAGTGAGTAAAGCAAATTGTAAGGTAAATAAAAAATTCTTGGTACAAAGTAATATATTGATAAAAACAGGGTTTGTTCATAAAAAATTTTTATAATTGAAAATTCGCTACGCAGAGGCTGTTTTAATTCAGCTTAAAAAGTATGTAAGTACTCTTACAAAAGTTCTTACGCTTTTTATTAACATAAGTTGTTAATTCA
>JAOZMU010000074.1 GCA_029934165.1 Bacteroidales bacterium | reverse complement strand
CTTCTCCATTGTGAACAAATTCTATACTACCCACACAATCTTATAAAGAACCTAAAGTTAGTTGTTGGGCTATAAAAAGAAACCAAATTTGATTTGAAATACGGTATTTTGGATATTATGAATGAAAAAAATAAAACTATCACAATTATGTGTGGACTATCTGGATTTAAAGGAAGTAATGTAAAATAAAAAATCCCGCAAATTTCAATTGAAATAAGCGGGATAACCTAAAACCTTCTTTTCGAGAATTAAAGACTTGCCAAAACTCTATTTGATGCTATGAAAACAAATAACAATATTAGCGAAGCCTTTAAATCCTCTATCATAAAAAACCTAACCAGTACAAAAATACGACTTATTTTTTGATAGCCAAATTATAATCGAAAAAAAGCGAATAAAACTCAAAAAAATATCCATAGTGATTATCGTTAGTATAATTTATGAATTTAACTATGGGGGCGTGTAATTGAAAATTGCTCTTGAGTAGTTGTCTAAATTCATTGATTTATAGTGGTTTTGGTTTATAGTGATATGAGTATAACTTGGAATACAATATGTGTGTATAATTATGGGAGAGGGGGGTAATACATGATTAGCACACGTCAAAAATATTGAAATTTGTTAATTGAAAATCTGATGCTTTTTTGATTTAAAAGACATCAGATTTTCATTTTGTTTACTTTGCAATAATAATATTATTTTGTCCTATAATTTATATTATGTTAAATAGATGCAATTACTTAAAATAGTTGATGTGTCCATAACCGCCTGATTATCAGTTGCATAAGTAGTTTCTATTTGAAGTTTAGTGCATTGTACTCGTGCAAATAGTTGGTACTAATGAAATTAGTTGTACCTTTGTTGCGGAATTTATCACGCTCAGTGGTAAAACAAACAATTCAATTATTTACATTTTGCGGGCGAGAATTGAAGTTGATTTGGTTTTACGATATACGTTTATCGTAGCTTATATTGCAATGCGGATTGCTCAATTTTTTCTCGAAAATTAACGGGTCTAACCAGACCAAAAGAAGACATAATATTTATGATTACTTTCAAAGATTTTAATTTTAAAGAGGGAATTTTGAGTGCAATTTCCGAGCTGGGATTTTCGGAACCAACTACAATTCAGGAAAAAGCAATTCCTGCAATTCTTGATTCTACCGAAGATTTAATCGCACTTGCACAGACTGGCACGGGGAAAACTGCCGCCTTCGGATTACCAATTATAGAAAAAATTGACACAAACTCCAAAGCAATTCAAGCCCTTATTCTTTGTCCGACACGAGAGTTATGTATGCAGATTACTAAGGACTTAGATAATTATTGCAAGCATCTTGGCGATGTTGCAACAACTGCCGTTTACGGTGGCGCACGTATCGAAGGACAAATAAAAAGTTTGAAAAGAGATAAAGTCCAAATCGTTGTTGGCACACCAGGACGAACACTTGATTTAATAAAACGTAGAGTTTTGAAAATCGAGAATCTCAGGTGGCTTGTTCTTGATGAGGCAGACGAAATGCTAAACATGGGATTTCGTGAAGAACTTGACGCGATACTTGAAAATACGCCGTCCGAGAAACAGACTTTGCTTTTTTCGGCTACAATGCCAAAAGAAGTTAGGCGCATTGCATCAAGTTATATGAAAGACCCCACCGAAATTTCTGCGGGTAAAAAAAACGTCGGTGCTGACAATGTAACACACAATTATTACGTAGTAAAAGCCTCAGATAGGTATCTTGCCTTGAAAAGATTGGCAGATATTCATCCTGATATATACGGAATTATTTTTTGCCGTACGCGTAGTGAAACAAAAGATGTTGCCGCAAAACTTATTAACGATGGGTATAATGCCGATGCGTTACATGGCGATTTGTCGCAAGCACAACGCGATTATGTCATGGGCAGATTCAGAGTACGACAATTGCAACTCCTTGTTGCTACCGATGTTGCAGCTCGAGGTATAGATATTACTGAACTCACACATGTTATCAACTATAATATGCCAGATGACCCGGAAGTATATATTCACCGTAGCGGACGTACTGGACGTGCGGGTAGCTCTGGAACTTCGATTGTCATCAGCCATGCACGCGAGCAAGGCAAAATCAGGTCTTTAGAAAAGATTACAGGAAAAAAGTTTGAGCATAAAAAGATTCCGAACGGACACGAAATTTGTGAAAAACGATTGTACAACTTGATGGATAATATTGAGAAAATTGAAGTCGATGATGATAAGATAACTCCTTTTTTACCAGCTATTTACAAAAAATTAGAGTGGCTTGATAAAGACGAACTTTTGAAGAGACTTGTATCGGTAGAATTTAACCGTTTTTTGGATTATTACAAAAATGCAAAAGACCTAAACGCTCCCCTCAAAGATACAAAAAACGAGCGCAGACGCGATAGTAGCTCGCAAGGCGAATTCCTGCGTTTTCACATCAATTTAGGCAAAAAACATAATATAAATCCTGCTACTTTGATTGGCGTTATCAATGAAAATACACGAAATAGAAATCTCGAAATTGGCAAAATAGATATTTTACGTAATTTTTCGTTCTTCGAAATTGACAAAAACTCCGGCGTAGATATTATTCAATCTTTCGAAGATGCTAAATACAACGGTACTGATATTGAAGTCGAATTATCGAAACCTTCGGAAGACAAAAAAACTTACCGAAAAGATAATCAAGATTGGTACGATAAACCCAAAAGAAATAAACCAAAATACGGGCGTGGTGGCAACAACAGTGGTGGTTTTGGCGGAAACCGAAAAAGTAATTTCCGTAGAAAAACACGTTAATCCATAATCAAAAACAAAAAAGCGTCAAGAAATCTCTTGACGCTTTTTGCATTGTCCCTACCCTACCCTACTTTTTCTTGATAATAAATAGTTGTGTAAAGATAATTAACGCTTTATCTGCTATTATTGCCTTGAGTATCAAAGCAATACACTTCCTGATAAATAACACTATGCGCCAAGGTTTGTTCATAAAAAGCAAAACACGTCTTTTTGCGGATAGAAACAACAACTTAATAACAATCAACATTTTATTGGCGGCTCTCGTGGGCTTTCCGCTTGTAGTTGCCTTGTGCCTTGCGGTTTCGGAATCGGGTTTTGAGGAGCTTCTTTCAGTCGCTCTCAAAACCCGTCCGAAAACACGCAAGCCACTTCGGCAAGCTACCGCTACAATCCCTGCCGCATTGTACTTCGTAGCAAACGTTTTGACAAAATAACAAACCTTAATTCTAAACAACCTTGACAGCAACTACAAAATTTCACAAACAAACTCTGGTCTTAAATATCTCTTTCACCAATTCGCATAAATTCTTATACGTCTTTGCACCAGCTTTTTTCAGTCGCTCGGTAGCCTGATGTCCATTTTCGATGAGCGCACAAGCCGTACCTAACTCATTTGCAACATCATAATCATGAAGTGTATCACCAATAAACAAAATCTCTGTTGGGTTAATTCCCAGTTTTTCGATAAGAAGATACCCATTTTCCAATTTACTTGTTGCGTAATGATGACTAAGTCCAGAAACAATGTCAAAATAAGAAACTAATCGAAAATACTCAATTTCTTCTTGTAGTTGAGCCTGTTTTCTTGCCGACAAAATAGACTGTCCAATATTGTTTTCAGAGAAAAAATTTAGTGCATCAAGAGTTCCTTCGTGCAATTTACATTCAAAGTGTCGTTTATCATAATTGGTAATAAACTCGGTACCAACAAGTTCAAACGACTCCTTTTGGAAATCGAAACCTATTTTTGCATAATACTCTTCAACAGGAAAATCGAAAAGTTGACGATAGATAGATTCCGAAACCAGCGGTAAGTTTCTATTTTCCAGCATTTTATTCATTACATCTACACACAACCAAGCATCATTCAATAATGTTCCGTTCCAATCCCAAATAATATATTTATATTTCATAATCAATACTTTAACAAAAATTCTCAAAAAACAAATCTCTCATTTGCATTTTAACGTATCTATTTTTTTTCTTATTTGCATCATCTCATAATACTTTTGCTGGTGTCGAAGAGTTTGCATAAGTATCTCAAGAAGAGCAATTTGATTAGGTCTTTGTTCATTCGCTTTTATTAAATGAAGCTCTGCAATCGCAAATTTCTCTACTCCCTTTTCTTTCAATAAATAGAAATTAGAGATTTCGTTACGAGGCAACCTTTCAGCACATGTCAAAAAAGCCATAGATTCCTGATATTCAAGAACTCCCAACTCATAATTTGCATAAAAATTAGTTGCATCTATGTTAATAATTTCATGAAATATTTTTTTTGCAGACACAGTATCCTTCTCTGCCAGCTTTAACCTTGCGCTATAATACAACAGTAAAGGTGTTTTTACTGTTGTGTTTTTTGCGATGTCTATTATTTCTGCAAATTCATGTATTCTATTATTAATGAGATAATTAGAAGCAACTATTTTGAAATAATCATCAACATATTCGTCTGAAATAACGGTAAAGCCATTTTTTATAATTTCGAGCTTTGAATTGATTTTCAACGTGTCAACCAGCTCAACATAAGATATATAAACAAGTGGTTGTTCATACTTTTCTTTTGATAGGTTTTCGTAAAAAGGCAAAGCCTCAGAAAAATTTCCAGCTTTTTTGAGAGAAAGAGCTAAATTGTAGGTAGTTTTTGTGTCGTTTTTACTCAAACACAAGGAGTCCGAAGACAAAGCATGTGTGTAGTAATTGCTGGCAGAAACAAAATTTCCCGAATTAAATTCTGCTTTTCCACGCCGCAAAAAATAATCCGATAGTAATTGTGCTTGCATTTGAATATTTCTGCTTAAATTGGAATTTACATCTAATTTTTTAGCAATACGTAATTTCTCTAAACTTTCGGTAATGATAACCGTCGTGTCAATTTTTGATACCTCAAAAAGTATTTTTGATGCCAGATACCAGCTTTCGGGATTTGAACTGGTTTTTTTATTCGCAATCGCAAAACCAATTACTTCGGCAGCTTCTACTAATCTTTCTGCTTTGAGAAATCGTTTTGCCTTCCTTAAATTTTTCTTCTGTCCTGACGCACAAGAAAATACCATAACCAAACAAAATATTAAACTAAATATTTTCATAGTAAAATGAATTTCTGGAAATTCTAAATTAATTTTCTTCTAATATTTCTAAAATCGAATACGAACTGTCTCTTGTCGTTTCAAAATAACTTTTCATCAAAATATCTGCAACTAAACCAAAAACAAACAGCTGTATTCCGCTGAATGTAAGGAACATAGTAACTAAAGGTAATGCTGTGTTCGACATATTTCCGCCTTTCAGAAAATAAACTAAAGTTGCCGTGCCAAAAATAACTCCTCCAAAAATTAAAATAAGTCCTAATCCACCCAATAAATGTAAAGGTCTGACAGCAAATTTGTTCCAAAACCATACGGAAATCATATCCACAAATCCCTTGATTGTTCTTTTCCATGTATATTTTGTTGTTCCGGCAATTCGAGGACGATGATTTACAGGCACTTCGCCGATAATAAAGCCTTTAATTTTTAATAGTCCCGGAATAAACCTGTGCATTTCACCATACAATGAGAGGCTATTGAAACACTCTCTTTTATAGACTTTTAACGAGCAACCACTATCATGGATACCACCATCATCAACAAAAAGTTTGCGCAGTAAATTTGCTCCACGCGAGACGAAACGCTTAAGAAAATTGTCTTTTCTATTTTTTCTCCATCCAGAGACAACATCAAGCTCTTTTTCGTTCAAAAAATCTATCATTTTTGGAATATCAGCAGGGTCATTTTGTCCATCGCCATCCATGGTGATTATCAGGTCTTTACCAGCATTTTTTATTCCTGCATCCATAGCAGCGGTTTGTCCAAAATTGCGTCTGAAACGAACTATTTTCAGTGGTTTTAGTTGCTTTAAAACCTCAATCGTTCCGTCTGTTGAGCCGTCATCTACAAAAATTATTTCGTATTCATAATCATTTGTTTTACAAACAGTTACAATTTCGGAATGAAGACGTGCTATGTTCTCTACTTCGTTGAAAACAGGTACAACTATTGATAATGAATTCATGCTATAATATTTTGATTCAAGTAATTATCTATAAATTATTGCAATAATTCTAAGGCTACATTAATTTTATCTTCCATTGGCAACTCGCCATCTATCCAATTTATCTGGAAACCAGATTTTTCCATTCGTCGAAACCAAGTCATTTGCCTTTTTGCAAATTGATGAATAGCGGTGTTTAAAAGCGTACGCATTTTTTCGCGAGTTAAATTACCCAGTAAATAATTAGCAGCAAATTTATACTCAAGTCCATAGTGCATCATTAATTCCACACTGACACCATTGTTCAATAAATACTCTACTTCTTCGATTAAACCCTCGTTTAAACGTGCATCTAATCTTTCAGTAATTTTACTACGTCGTAAATCTCTACTGAAATTTATTCCAAAAATGATAGAATTTATTTTGGGAAAATAGTCGTCAAAGAGTGGATTGTTTTCGTAATATTGCTCAATTTCGATAGCTCTAATCGCCCGTTTTTTTGTGTCAATATCTGTTGTAGCGTGGAGTTTTTTGTAACTTGCAAGAATATCTCGTAACTCATCTAACGTATTCTTTTCTAGTTCTTTACGTAGTTCTGCATTTGGTTCTACTGGCACTAATTTATAACCCTTCAATACAGATTCGAGATACATTCCGGTGCCTCCGCAAAGAATCATATTTTTATCACTCTTTTTCAGGGTGTTAAAGACCTCTAAAAAATCTCGCTGAAACTCGAATACGTTGTACTTGTATCCAGCATCGACTATGTTTATAAGGTGATATTCAATTGGTTGACCATTTATTTGATACTCCGCAATGTCTTTTCCTGTCCCAATGTCCATTCCTCTATAAACTTGCCTTGAATCGGCACTAATTATCTCGGCATCAATTGCATGAGCTAAATGTGTTGCAAATGTTGTTTTTCCGGTAGCTGTCGGTCCTAAAATTGTGATAATATCGTATTTCATAATTTGCCATTTTCTACAAATTAATGTAGTATTTTAGTGCGCTAACTACTTGTGTATCTGCGAATTTTTTATTGTATGTTACATCGCCAAGTTTTTTTATTATTGTAAACATTATTTCGCCATTGTTTTTTTTATCGTGTTGCATAAGCTCAATTAATTGCGGGACATCTGAATCAGAAATCTCTATCTTACTAAAAAAGCGCATGATAAGAGATTCAATTTTTTTCATCTCACTAATTTCTAACATATTATCAATTTGTGTAGATAAGAATGCAGCACAAATCAGCCCAGCAGCAACCGCTTTTCCATGCGTAATATCCTCACCGTATCTTGCGTATAAACTCTCGAAAGCATGAGCAAAAGTGTGTCCTAAGTTGAGTACTTTTCGGACACCGTTTTCATTGAAATCGTTGCTAACAATACTGGATTTTATTGAAATTGAGGTATTTATAGCTTTATGTAACAGTGGGTCATTTGCCAAAAGTTTCTCTATTGAGTAAAGCTCGTCGAAATGTTTTTTTCCTGAAATAACAGAGTGCTTAATCATTTCTGCAAAACCAGAATTTATTTCTTTTTCATCGAGTGTTTCGAGAAATTTGTAATCAATTAGTACTTCGTGAGGCTTACAAAATAGCCCAATTTCGTTTTTTAATCCATTAAAATTAAAGCCTAATTTTCCACCGACCGAGGCATCAACCTGTGCAAGTAGCGTAGTTGGAATGTTAATAAATTGTAAGCCTCTTTTGAATGTTGCAGCCGCAAATCCACCTATATCACAAATAACACCACCGCCTAAATTGACAACAATTGAAAATCGTGTTGCTTTCGATTCGGACATTTTTTGCCAAATAAAATTTATCGCATTAATTGATTTAAATTCTTCTCCTGACTCTAATGTTAATACTTGATAATCAACATGTTTCAAATTTGCTTCAATAAGCGGAAAACAATATTTATACGTATTTTCATCTACTACAAAAAATACTTTATCAGCTAAAGATAGCCTTTCATATACCGCATTTCCAATATTTGAACAAAGTACAATTCTTTCCTCAATTATTTTTTCCATATTTGTCTCCTTAATTATGATAAGTAGTTTAGGCGATGTTTAAGAGTTATTTGTTATAAAATACTAAAATTCATATAATTACATTAAAAATTATATTAAAAAAGCCATAATATAATTTTACTATAATAATTAACCTTACCCAAAATGTTATCTGTATTAATACCAGTTTATAATTTTGATGTTCGCGCCTTTATTGCGAATTTAGCTGAGCAATTAACCTTAATCCCAATGGATTGTGAAATAATCGTAGCCGATGATTTTTCGAATCTGCACACCCGCGAAGTTAATAAACAAATAGAAAAAATACATTATGTTCGTTACATTGAATTGCCAGAAAATTATGGCAGGGCAAAAATCCGCAATTTCTTGGCAAGAGAAGCAAAATTCGATTATTTGTTGTTTTGCGATTGCGATTCTGCGATTGTTAGTACGTCATTTATAAAACGTTATGTTGATATTTGTTCGAGCCATAAAGTTATTTGTGGAGGACGGCTCTACGATGAAACTCCTCCCGAAAATACAAACAAACTTCTCCACTGGAGATATGGTGTCAAGCGCGAGCAAACTACTGCAAATGTGCGTAATATGCATCCAAACCAGTCTTTTATGACTAATAATTTTGTCATTCGGAAAGATGTTTTATTGTCGATAAACTTCGATGAGAATTTGAAACAGTATGGGCATGAGGATACGCTCTTTGGCTTTGAGCTGAAAAAACAAAATATCACTATCCATCATATTGATAATCAACTTATTCACGTTGATATTGAAGATGCAAGCGCATTTCTTGAAAAAACAAAACACGCAATTTCAAATTTGCTATCTATTTATCATCATATTGATAACAAACAAGAATTAAATACCGATGTAAAACTACTTTCATATCATGCAAAAATCGTAAAATTTAGGTTAAACAAACCTTTTGCCTGTCTGTTCAATTTAGTGAAATCAAGGTTAGAGAAAAATATTTTAGGTAAAAGCCCCAGTCTATTGCTTTTCGACCTATACAAACTCGGTTTGTTGAGCCATATATATATTGTATATCAAGAATAGTTTTTCTGATTCGGTAATGATATTTAGCATATTGTTGAAATTCAAATAATTACAACGTTTGAATTAATCCAGCTTGAACAAAAATTGGTATGGTAACACGACAAAGTAAATTAATTTAAAAAAAATCAATCTTATTTGTGATAATTCAATAATAATAACTATTTTTAGGTGTCAATTTATGGAGTAATTTTAATATATATATAAATTATTGTAAACTTATAATCAGATAAATATGAATAAGATATTTCTTTCGGTAGCAGTTTTATTTTTATGTTTACCAGCATTTTGTCAGGATAAAATCGAAAAAACCGATGATATTACTTCGGCATTAGTACTACAACCAGATTCGGCAAAATCAAAATGGAGTTTTACTGGTAAATTTAGCGTTCTGCTCAATGCCAATCATACGAATAATTTTGCCGATTTGGGCGAAACATTTTCAATGATTACTGGGTCTGGACACGTAAAACTTGGCGCTCTTTACAATCATGACAAGTTTTTTTGGAGTAGTCGTCTTGAGTATTCTTACTCTTTCAATAAGCGAAAGGACTATATGTATCATACAGATTTAGATTTTTTGTACGTAACATCGCGTTTTTTTTATAAGATAAAAAACAAGATTTTCGCAACCGCAATACTTGATGTTATTACGCAACTGACCCCAGGTTACTTACATACTTTAGCACTATCCGACCCAACTGATCCATTTTCGTATGAGGAAGTACAATATAAAGTTAGTAATTTTTTAACACCCGGTAGTTTTTATGAGGCTTTGGGTTTTGCCTATCTCGGTGCAAAATTCTACATTGGAGTTGCGCCAATCGCGTTTCATCAAAGCATAAAAATTGACGATGAATGTCCTGAAGAGGAGGTGCTTTTACTTATGCCAGATTATAGCATAAAAGAAGAATTTAGTATTGGTGCATACATGAAGGCTGGTTTCAACTCAACTATTGGAACAAAGGGTACGTTTTCGTCGGAGCTTACAGTTTTCTCGAAATACGATAAGATGGACGATATGTCAGCTTTATGGATGAATAGTTTTGCGTATCGTTTGGGTAAATACTTGACTCTTAGCGCAAAAGTTATTTTGGCGAAGGATTTTGACGACTCGGAATTACATGTGAAACAAAATTATGGTATAGGTTTTTCCTATTCTTTTAAAAAATAACACACGTAAAAATTGTCAAGTGTTTATGATAAGTAATGGAAAATTAATAATTAATAATTAATAATTTTGCTTACGCCTGA
>JAOZMU010000608.1 GCA_029934165.1 Bacteroidales bacterium | reverse complement strand
ATGAATGTTAGGTAAATTTAAAAAATATTTGGTGCGTAAATAAACTCGGTGAACCTTAATTTTCACTAAATTTAAAGTTTTATAGGAATGTTAAAAAAACTAATTATGCGTAAAAATATCATGGATATAGGTTTGAAATACTTATTAATCGTAATTACTCTCTTTGTTATGCTTACACGTTTTGTGATAGCAGACGAGGGTATCTGGATTCCGATGTTGCTTAATAAATATACGATGGACGATATGAAAGCGAAAGGATTTAGGTTGACGGCTGAGGATATTTTCGACATGAATAATTCGAGCATGAAAGATGCGGTCGCTGTTTTTGGGAGCGAATGTACTGCGAGCGTAATTTCTGACGAAGGGCTAATAATTACCAGTCATTCGTGCGCTTTCGATTATATCCAGTATTTGAATAATAGCACAAACAACTATCTCAAAGACGGTTATTGGGCACAAGACCGAACAATGGAAGTGGAAAGTTTCGATTTGTCGGTGAAGTTTCTTGTTGAGGTAATTGATGTTAGCGACCTAATTTTAAACAACTTGAAACCAGACATGACTGAAAGAGAACGCCAAAAGGCTATCGAATTGGCTATCAGGCAACTTGAGCGTACAGCCATAGACACGGCTCTTTATACAAAAAAAGAGCGGGAATTTATGGTTGCAAAAGTCGGCGCATTTTATTATGACACAGAGTTTTATATGTTTGTTTCGCGGGTTTATAGAGATGTTCGTTTGGTGGCAGTTCCGCCAGTTTCTATCGGAAATTTTGGTGGCGATGAGGACAAATATATGTGGCCAAGGCATACTGGTGCGTTTGCGATTTTCCGTGTTTATGCTGGCGAAAGAAATTTGCCCGCCGATTATTCGCCAGATAACGTACCGTTTCAGCCTTCGTATTATTTTCCTATCTCGATGCAAGGAGTCGAAAAAGGCGATTTTACGATGGTTTTTGGTTTTCCTGTTTATACGTTTAAACATTTGACATCGCACTCGTTGCACATGTACACCGAAATTCAAAATCCTATAAGGCTAAAATTGAGAAATATACGACTAAATATTATTAGTGAGGGAATGGATACTAGTGTCGAGTTGCGTAATAAATACGCATCAAAATATGCCATTATCCGTACGGGAATGAAAAAATGGTATGGTATTAATAATAGTGTCAGAACGCTAAATGCAGTTGGTAACAAAAAAATTGAAGAAGATAAATTTACGTTATGGGCAAATAAGACACCACAAACAATGCAAAAATACGGCGGAATAATGTCGCAATATGAAAATTTTTACGATAACTTGGCTGCTTATAGAATTCCGCTAGATTATGTCCGCGAAACGATTTTCTCATGCGAAGCTATTCGATATTGCCTACGCATTGATATTTTGCTTCAGTTGATAGACGCAACAAATAGTCGAGAAGACGCATTATATGTTATATCAACAGCCACCGACCAGCTACGCGAAGAGGCGATTCCGTATTTTGAAATGTATGATTTAGAGACAGATAAGCGAATGTTCAACACAATGCTTAAAGAATTTAAGGCTAATGTCGAGCCAGAATTTCATCCTGATATTTTTAAACATATCAGGAAAAAATACCGAAAAAGTATCGACAGGTTTACTGATTATGCTTTTAGTAAATCGTTTGTTTCTCGCAAACATAAATTTAATTACGTAATGAAAAATTACACAGCTTCGTCTGCTCCATACGTAATGAACGACCCTATTTTTAAAACGTTCAACTCTTTCGATGTTACAGACCGAGATGTTTTGCGCGAGGGATATTTTGATGCCAAAGACCGAATTGATTCTCTTAACAGGTTATATTTAAACGGATTAATAGAAATGCACCCAAACAAACCAATGTATCCAGATGCAAACGAAACTATGCGTCTTGCGTATGGAACAGTAGAAGAATATATGCCAAGAGATGGAATGTTTTGCAAGTATTATGCTACACTAAAGGGAGTTATAGAAAAAGACGACCCTGACGACAATAGATTTACTGTTCCGTTGAAATTAATATCGCTGTACGAAACTGGTGACTTCAAAGAATACGCCCATAATGATGGAACAATGCGTACAGCTTTTATTTCCAACACGCATACAACCGAAGGTTTCGAGGGCGGTCCAGTCATAGATAAAAATGGTTTTTTACTCGGCGTAAACCTCGACAGAACTTGGGAAGGAATGGTTACAGATAGGTTTTATTCTGAAAAAAAATGCCGAAACATTGTTTTAGACATTCGCTATGTTTTATTTTTGCTTGATAAATTTGGTGATGCTGGCTATTTGCTGAATGAGTTAGATTTGGTACGATAAGGCAAATTAAAACTAAGGTCTAAGACTTGTATGTTTATTTTGGTTTATTTTTCAGATAAAATGTTCCTTTGCAATTAGACTTTGGACAAAAAAGTAATTTGATTTTAAATACAATATTGCATTGTTTAAACAATAATAATTTCCGAAAAATATTTTATAAAATATTGATAATCAACATAAAACGAAACCAAAAGTTTCAGTGAATAATTGCAATTTTGCAAAATTATATTAAACTTCAAGAGAATGAAAAATGAAAAGATGATACAAACAGACTGGTTTGACTTTCAACAAATAGTTGAAAACAATAATTATTTTGTTGATAAAACTTCTGTTATTTACGATATATTTGAAAACGGTTCTTTAGTTACAGTGATGTCTCGTCCTAAACGCTTTGGAAAAACTTTAACCCTGTCTATGTTAGAACATTTTTTTGACATTAATAAAAATGATAGT